>CAZAIS010000141.1:0-6743 GCA_964485255.1 uncultured Acidimicrobiales bacterium
CGCGCCGACTCCAGGATCTCGGAGTAGGCGAGCTCCGCCTCCTGCTCAGCTCTCTCGAGCGCCTCGATCCGCTCGATCCTGGCCTCTCCCACGATTTTCTGTCCGTACTCGCGCGCGTCGTCCAGGATGCGCTCAACGAGCTTGTCCAGTGGCATTGGTACCCTCCCGGAGCGGCCCTATTTCCCGATGCGCGTGAAGAGGAAGATGGTGAGAATCAGCGCGAACACCGCGTAGGTCTCGACCAGGGCCGGCAGCACCATCGCCTTGCCCAGCTCTTCCGTCCTCCTCGCCACCATCGACGAAGCGCTCGCCGCCGTAAGCCCCTGGAATATGGCCGACACGCAGCAGACGAACGCCACCGGCAGACAGGCGAAGAAGACCATCAACCCCGTCCTGCCGCTCAGCTTGGGGAGGTCAAAAAGAATGGTCACCAGTATCGCCGTAATCAGACCGTATATCCCCTGGGTCCCCGGGATCGCGATGAGCGGAAGCATCGAGCCGAACTTGTCCGGGTCTTCGACGAGTATCCCGCTCGCGACGCTGCTCACGTAAGTGATGCCGATGGCGGACCCGATCCCGCCGCCGATGAATGCCAGCGCCGCCCCCAGGACGGCCCATTGCCAGCCCGACATGCCGCCCCAGGTCGCGGCGCCGGTGGCGGCCGCAAAAGCTCCTATCACGGTTGTCCTCCTTTCGTGAGGCGTCAGCCCTCGCTGTCCTCTTCCTCGATCATCACCGTCTTGGATTGAACCGAAAGGGGCTTGAAGCCCCTGCCGCCGTCCTCGTAGAACTTGCCGAAGAACTCGACGTACTCCAGCCGCAGCGGGTGCACGAAAGCGCTCAGGAGGTTCACAGCCAGGTTGAACGTGTGTCCCACCAGTAGAATCAGCAACATCAGCACCAGCCCTATCACGGGGGCGATGCCTCTCACCATTCCGCCCAGGGTGTTGATCACCCACGCAACCGCGAAAGTGGCGAGCCCCAGCGCGAAGAGCCTGAGGTATGAGACCGTGTCCCCCATCCACCCCACGACCGTGTTGTATGTCTCGTAGAGGCCGCCGAAGACCTTGCCGGGGACGCTTCTGTTGGCGTGACCGCCCAGTACGATCATGCCCCCGAGGGCGGCGAGGGCGCATATCAGGACGGCCGACCCCGGCACTACCTTCAAGGCCGCGAGCAACGCCGTTATCGCCGTGCCCACAAAGAGAAGGAGCACCAGCCCCTGGTCGATCAGCGCGCTCGCGATCCTGCCCTGCCGCACGTTGTCGCTCAGCTCTACGATGGTCCCGCTGAGCATGTGGATCACACCTATCACCATGCAGGTCACCATCACGGGAACGGGGTCCTTGAGCGGGTCGAAGACCTGCAACGACTGCATGAACCGCGGCAGCTTCTCGGGGTCGTACCCGAACCAGGAGCCCGTAAGCACCCCGAACACCATGGCCATCGCGCCCCCGTAGACGAGCACGAGCATGAGGTTCTTCGTCTTGTCACCCACCGGCAGGTACTTCCTCATCAGGAGGAAGGCGGCGATGATGAGCGCGCCGTACCCGACGTCTCCGATGCAGAACCCGAAGAAGACCACGAAGGAAATGGCGATGAGCCAGGTGGGATCGTACTCCCGGTTGTTGGGGACCCCGTAGAGCATCGTTAGCATCTCGAAGGGCTTGAACCAGTTCCGGTTCTTGAGGGATACCGGCGGCACGTCGTCCTCCAGCGGGGGCCTGCTCTCGATCGAGACCTCGTCGGACAGCCCGTTGACGGCCTCGAGCGTCGCGGGAAGCCCGCTCTCGGTAACCCAGCCTTCGATTACCACCGCGGACCTGGTTACCCCGAAGCCCGTTGTAGCGTCGAGCTGGAGGCGCTTGTTGAGGAGCAGCTCGCGTATTATCTCGAGCTGGGGCAGGTGCTTGTGATAGCCCTCGATGTCCGAGAGTATCCTTGCCCTCCTCCTGTCTATCGCCGTGATGTCGCGCGTTATCTGCTCGTAGCGCTCGAGCGGCTCCTCGTTTAGGTCCCTCATCGTCACAAGCTCGTGGTCGTAGCGGGACAGCAGCAGGGTGACCGCCTCGTCGGCGTCGGGGTGGAAGAGCAGTATGCACGCCGCCCACTCCTCGTCCCGGTGGACGATCTCGAGAGAGCTGTCCGGGGCTTCACTCTCCAGTTCTTCCACCAGGTCGTCGAGCTCGCGGGCGACGACGCGGATAAGCATCAGCCTGAAAACCGGGTCGCTTTTCAAGTCGCGCATCGGGATCTCCAGGTCCACCCAGTGCTCCAGCTCCTCCAGCTCCCTCCGCAGGCGCTCCTTCCTCTCCGAGAACGAGAGGAAGCGCCTGTCCATCGTGTGGCATTCCTGGTAGATGCGCTCCATCTGGATGGCTTCCCGGGCCCCCAGGAACTCCCGGTAGGTGAGGTGGTGCTTCGGCTTGATGAGCGTGGAGAAGAACCCCGGCTTCTTCTCGCGGTACCTGTCGAGAAAGCCGATAAGGAACTCGATCTTGGAGAGGTCGAACGCGTAGCTCCGCATCCGGTCCGCCTCGTCGCCGGCGAGTTCCTTGCACCCCAGGCCGTCCTCCTCGCACCAGCGTTCGACCTGGACGGTGCCAAGCCTCGTCAGGGTATCGACGATCTCCTCCTGCAGGTCCCGGCTCGCGATTATGGAGATCTTCTCCACCCGTTCGATAGCCATGGCCTAACCGGACCATTCCGCTTCGAGCATCTCGAGGACCGCCTTGACCGCGCGCTCCGACTTCCGCTCGGCCTCACGCGCGATCGCCTCGCGCTCCGTGGCGGCGCACTTGGCGATCGCCCCGACCTCCTCCTCCGCCTCCTTGAGCACCTGGGCCCGCACGCCCCGGGCGGCCTCCCGGGCCCTCTGCTTCGCGGAAAGGACCTTCATTGAGCAGTCCTGCTTCGTGTCGGACCTCAGCCGCTCTACCTGCTCGGCGGCTTCCTCGACTATGTCTTCAGCCTCGTCTTCGGCCTGCCTGACCCGCCTGATGCTATCCCCGACCAAGTGCGGCCCCTCCCGGAATGGCGCTCGCTCGAAACCGTCCCTGCCCGCCGGTTGCCCTTTTGTTCCTCAAAGCTTCTATTCCCCGATGCTTCATCCTCCCGCCTGCCCTGCCTGACAACTGTAGCTGGCATCCGGGAGAGCGTTGTCTCGTGCGTTGTTATTATATATTGCACAAATCACTGTGACTATGATCTTTAGAACAACAATCCTGCAAATCTATCCCTGTTATTGCATTATCATACTACCAATTTTGTTATATTGTGGTACATATGGGGGAGAATGGGATAACCCGTCCGATCCGTTCCCGGCGGTCTTTCAACCTCTCGGGTAGTCCCGCAAGGTGACCTCGAAGCAGGCGCCGTCATCGTTGCAGGCGACAATGGAGCCGCTGTAGACGCCCGCCACCCTGTTGGCGATTGAGAGCCCCAGTCCCACCCCTCCCCTGTCGCTCTTGAAGAACGGCTCGAAGAGGCGGTCCAGCAACCCCTCGGGGATGCCGCCGCCGTTGTCGCTCACAACGAGCCGCAGTGTTCCCGGCGGGCTCTCCCTGCGGTGTATCCTCAGCACCGGCTCTTCCGCTTCGTTGTGCTTGATGCAGTTGCCAACCAGGTTGGCGATCAACTGGTAGACGTGGGTCGGGTCCGCCACGATACGCCCCAGGTCGTCAGACCTTTCCACCCTGACACCCCTTTCCGCGATTTCGGCGGCCTTCTCCGTCAGCACCAGGTCCACGGTCGCGTCGATCGAGACCGATTCGAGCTTTCCGGGCTTCTGCCCGCTCTCGGCCAGAAGCAGCAGGCTGTTGATCAGGTCGTAGGCGCGGTTGCCGCTTCCGCTGATCAGTTGCGCCGATTCCTCCAGGGCCTCCCGTGTTTCGCGGTCATCGACCTTGCCGATCGCTAGGATGAGCATGTCAGTCGCGGCGATAAGGGCGGAAATCGGACCCTTGAGGTCGTGCGAGACGATGTGCGCATAGCCCTCGAGTTCGGCGTTGAGCACGCTGAGATCGCGCTCCGTCCGCTTCTGCCTGCTTATGTCACGGGTGGTCTCTATGAAGCCGGCCGGCTGCCCGTTCGCGTCCTGCAGCAGCGCCGAGCTCCGGCCGCCGACGAACCTGCCGCCGTCCTTCCTCAGCATTTCGTACTCGAGCCCCCGCACGAAGCCCTCGCGGCGGGTCCTGTCCCGGCTCTGCGATGCCCACTCGCGCTGCTCTGGGGCGATGAAGTCAAGCGAGTTGCGCCCCTCCAGGTCCCCCGCGCTGTCGAACCCGTACATCTCGGCCGCGCGCCTGGAAGCGAGCTTGATAGTCCCGTCCAGGTCCGTTACCACTACCGCGTCGGGGGACGTCTCGAACTGCTTCTTGTAAAGCATCACCGATTCCCTCAACGCTTCCTCCATCCGCTTGCGGTCGGTGATGTCCAGCACGCCGGCGTGCGTGCCGAGGTAGTCGCCCTTCTCGTCCATCCACGGCATCGCCGCGAGGTAGGTGCTGACCTTCGTCCCGTCTCTTCTGATGAAATCGAAGTCGTACTGCTGCGCGATGCCGCGGCGGCGGAGCCGGAGGTTGTGCTCCATGACCGTTCTGCCCGCCTCGTCGACGAAATCGTAGACGCTCTTTCCGATCATCTCCTCCGGCGTGAACCCGAGCATCTCGGCCATTCGGTCGTTCACGAACGTGGTCGCGTCACCCGTGTCCAGCACCCACAGGCCTTCGTTGAGGCTTTCCACGGTCTCACGGTACAGCCTCTCGCCCCTCTGCAGGGCGAGCTGGGCGTCGCGGAACCCGGTCATGTCCTCTGCGCACACGAGCACGGACGCGAGATCTCCGTTCTCGTCGAACAGCGGTGTCGCGCTCTGCGAGATGTAGGCCCGCTCTCCGCGGCCGTTCCGGGCGGCGATCCTCATCCCCATAACGGGTTCCCGCGTGCGCGCCGCCCTGGTAAACGGGATCTCGCCGGGCGGCACCGGGTTGCCGTCCCAGTCGGTTATCTCCCGTTCGCTGGAGTAGGCCGTTCGCTCGTCCCGCTGGTCGGGGCTCAGGGCGACGAGTTCGGCGGCCGCCCTGTTCTGCTGTATCATCCTGCCGTCCGGACCGAAGAGTGCGACGCCTATAGGCAGGGCGTCGAGGATCGAAGCGATGCGGTCGCGCTCCTCCGCGAGCGCCGACAGTACCGTCTGGCGCTGTATCGCCTCGGCCGCCGGCACCACCAGTGCCTCGATTATCGTCTTGAGCTCACCGGGGATCTCATCGAGGGTGTGAGAAGAGAGGTTCACGCATCCGAGCACCTCCTCGCCGGCCCGGAGGGGGACCATCGCAAAAGCCTTGAGGCCTTCCGCGTTCAATTTTCGATCACCCGGAGGCAGCTCTTCGAACCCGGCGTACACGGCCCTTCCCGCCTCCACCAGGTGCGCCCGTGAGGACCCGGGCTCGTAGTGGAGCACGGCTTGGGCGAACTCGTCCTTCAAACCCTTGTGGCATGCAAGGTCAAGCGCCCCGGTGTCCGGGTCGCGCAGGTAAATGCCGCCGCTGTCGAGCCCGGAGGCGTCTATGACCATTGAGAGCACCTTTTCGAGCGCCTCGTCGAGGGTGGGTGAGGCGAGGACCCCCATGGCCAGGTCGCGCTGCGCCTTCAGGGCACGCTCGCTTCGAACGCGGTCGGTCACGTCCGCCACCTGGCACAGGTAGCCTTGGGCAGCGTCCCGGCCGGGGGCGAGAAGCGGGGTAATGGTCCCCTCGAGTATCGCCCTTCCCTTCCTGACGGGCTCGTAGAACCCGGACTGCCTGACCCGGTCGAAGTCGTAATCCGTGACAACCGTGACGGTCCCCCCGCGAGCGGTGCGTTCTTTCACGTCCGCCGACAGGTAGGGCGGGATAACCTGCTCCACTATCCGCGCGTCCTGGACGGCGGGTATCCCGAGGAGGTCGACGGCCGCCTGGTTTGCTTCCTCGAGGCGCCCGTCCGCGTCGAATACCAGAATCCCCGTCCTGGTAGCCTCGAACATGTTCCTGAGTTTGTTTTCGCTTTCCGCGAGCGCGGCCTCCGCCCTGGCCAGCCTGGCCCGTGCCATCGCGTTGCGCGCCTCCTTGACCACCATCGAGGCCATTCTCTTGTCCTTGACCACGTAACCGTAGGCGCCCATCTTGAAAGCGGAGACGGCGGTCTGCTCGTCACCGTGACCCGTGATGACGACCACCGGCGGGGGGTCCTCCATGCCCATGATCTCCTCGAGGAGCATCAGCCCATCGCCGTCGGGTAGCTGGTAGTCCAGCGTGATGAGGTCGTAGGCGCCGCTGGCGCTCTTCTCGCGGGCGGCGGCGCACGACTCGGCGGCATCGACGAGGGCGTCGAAGGCGCGCTTGAGTCGCAGGGAAATAACGCTTGCCTGACCGGGATCGTCTTCGACAACGAGGATCCGCGTCTTGCGCTCGTCCTCCAAGAAGATCACCCCCGTGACGAGTTGTCGTAATATCATAGTATACGACTAGACGGACGGATTGGACACGCAAACGGTTGATATCGGGAGGTAATCGATGGATACGCTGGACATACGAACGTCGGGGCGGACCGACCTGCGGAACATCACCGGCGAGGTGGCCGGGGCGCTCTCGAGGTCGGACGTGAGTGACGGGGCGTGCCTGGTCTTCGTCTCGCACACGACCGCCGGTGTCACCATAAACGAGAACGCGGACCCGGCCGTGGCGGCGGACATCGCATCCACGCTCGAG
>CAZAIS010000142.1:0-6724 GCA_964485255.1 uncultured Acidimicrobiales bacterium
GTCCACCAGGACAACTTTCTTGCCGCTCGCCGCGAAGGCTCGGGCGAGCTGTCTGCTTACGAACGTCTTTCCTTCGCTTGACGATGGGCTGGTGACGAGGATCGCCCGGAGCTTGCCCTGGATGTCGATGTACTGGATGTTGGTGCGCAGGGTCCTGGTCGCCTCCAGTATCCCCGAGTCGTCGGGGCCGTTCTCGAGGGTCGCTCCGGGTCCGCCCTCGCTCGTGAGCGGGATCTCCGCCAGGACGGGATTCTCCATGAGCTGGCCGATCTCGTCGCTGGACTTGACGCTCACGTCGATCGATTCCATCACCGCGGCGACCGCGATGCCCAGGATGAGGCCCAGGAAGCCGCCGAGTATGGCGTTCCTGAGGGGCTTGGGCGAGACCGGGGAGGTGGGGGTGGTAGCCGGCTCGACCTTCTCGATCTGGTAGGTGCCGTTCGCCTCGTTCTTGTGGATGAAATCGATGAGGGAATCGGCTGCGGCGTTCGCCGCCAGCATGGCCGTGAGCGGCTCGGAGTCGGCTGCGGAGATGACTATGAGCTGGGTGTCGGTGACGACCTTGCTGCCTATCGCGTCCTTGAGATCGTTATACGACCTGGTGCTCCGCAACCTTTCGGCGGTGCTGTCCAGCACGGGACGGGACACCGCGATATTGCTGATTGTCTCCAGCAACTGCTGGATTATCTGGATGGCGGAGTACTCGCCCTGGCCGCTGAGCGTCGCGCTCACCATGCAGGTGGCCTTGGCCTGGTATACGGGCTCCTGGGCGAAGCTGTAGATCAGTACCGCGGCGATGACCACCAGCATCACCACCAGGATGACTATCCAGCGTTTCTTGAAGAAATCCAGGTAATCTCTCATCTCCATGTCCGGCAATACCCGCTTTCGTTGTCGGTTCTGCTGCCTGTACGTCTTCGCGGCGGGCCGGAATCGCTATCCGCGCGTCCCGGGCCGCCCTTTTCCAACCGTCACTTCTTCAACTCGACCCTGGTCGTGTTGGCGACCTTGAGCTCCTCGGCCTTCCTGATCGAGCCGTCCTCTATGTAGATCAGGCTCACGTCGAGGTTGGGGATGCCGGGCTGCTTCTGGATGACTATCGAATCGTAGCCCTTCGTGACGTAGTCGAACGTCGCGGTCGCCGACGCGCCTATGGGCACGTCCACCAGCCGGCCGAAAACGCGCTTTCCGTGTTCACCGGCAACCTCGACGAGGCCGGTGGAGGCCATCGCCACGCTTCCTTCCATTACCGCGTCCTCCGGCACGAACACCCGGAGGTACGACTTGTAGCGCAGCGGATTGGTCGAGCTTATCCTGGTGTTGTCCAGCGTGTAGGTCACGCGGTGCCTGAGCGTCGAGTCCTTCTGCCTCGTGATGTCCACCGACATCTTCTGGTTGATGAAGAGGTTGGGCTTGTATCCCCTCTGCTCGTTTCCGCCTACGTTGGAGTCCACGGCCATCAGGTAATCGCCGCCAGACTCATCGACGGTGCCGGTCCAGCCGAACCCGGCGAATATCTTCTCTACCTCCGGGTCCTTGAAGTAGACGATCATGTGCCTCTCATCCAGGGCTCGGCCCAGGGCGCGCCCGATGGATACCCACTGGCCCGGGTTGGCGTTGATGAGTTTCTGCAGGAACGCGGACGAGAGAGCCTTGAGGAAATCGTTGGCCTTGCGCTGTTCCTTGAGCTTGAGTATGACGTCCGAGAGGTTCTTGGCGGTTACGGTCTGCTTGAACTCGGGCACCTTGATGGGCCCGAGTTCCTCGAGGACGTATCCGATCGCGATCGGGTCCACCGCGACGTAGCCGTCCACCGGGGGCCTGCCGTTCTTGGCCCAGATCCTGGAAACGAGATCGGCGGTGAGCTTGAAATCGGGCCACCACCCGGCGTCCCAGAAATCGAGGTTGGGCGCGATGCCGTATGACACCATCCAGCCGCCGGCGGTGGGGAACGGGGGTATCCCTTCGGCCGGCGTAAGGCCGACGAGCCGGGCCTTTCCCGCCCGCTCGTATTCCGCGAGCTTGATCGAATCGTGCGTGCACTGCAGGAGGCCGTACGTCGAGATGACGCCCCCCGAGGCCCTAAGCTCGTAGCAGTCGGTCTGGAGCACCAGGTACGTCTTCGGCGCCTCGCCGGGCGCCCCTATGATGCTCGACAGCGCTGCGGTGAGCTTTCGCGCCTTGTCGAGGTCGCTTATCGCGGCGCCGAGCTTCTCGTCCAGCTCCTTCTTCAGGCTCTTCGCGCGGCCGATCAGAAAACGGGTCTTGATGCCTTCGCTTTCCTTCCTGGCGGCGAGTAGTTCCTTTTCCACCGGGCCGATGTCGTTGCTGAGCCTGGTAAGCGTATCCACCATGTTTCCCATGGTCGCCTGCTCGGGGGAAGCCGCGTCGAGGCCCGGCGCGCCGCGCATGGAGTCGGCCAGAAGCGTCCCCGCCCGGGCGAGGTGCTCCCCGATTCGCGTGAAGCTGTCGAGGGCCCGGACCTGGGAGCCGGCAAAGGGGACTATCTTCAGAAAGCCGACGCTTATCTTGTGGGCGTTCAGCTCGGAGGCCGCCTTCTCGGACTTCTCGCGGGCCCTGGCGAAGTCGGCCGAGGCAGTCTGGACGTCCCGCTTCCTCAGGCTGTCCATCGCTGAGAAGAGAAGGCTCTTCGCGGAGCGCATCTCCCTGTAAGACTTCAGGGAACTGTAGCCGCCGATAATGCCCAGCGCGAGCAGCACCAGCACTACGGTGATGCCGGCTGAAATGAGAATCCACTTCTTCGCTCGAGCGGGAATGGTCATGTGGCTGATTTTACCATATTGGTTTGGTTGCTATCGTAACGCCCTCCCGGCCCCACAGGCTCCCGGTTCTACTACTTCTATACGTGGACGCCTGTTCCCCCGGGCCGGTTTGCGTCGCGAGCGAGGCCCGATGGCGCTTCGCCGGCGCCACGCCCGGAGTACGTTGCTCGAAGCCGCTTCGCCGGCGCCACGCCCGGGATGTGCGACCCGATGCCGCTTCGCCGGCGCCACGCCCGGAGTACGTTGCTCGATAAGGTAGAATGTGTCCATGGTTGAACCTGGAGGAGAAGGCATGAAGAGGGGCATCGCTCTTTCACTGGTGTTTCTGCTGGCCGTCCTGGCGGCGACGGCCGTCGCCGGGTGCGGTTCAGGCTCCGCCGAGGCCAAGCGGTACGCGCAAAAGGGAGATGCCCTGCTGGAGGACGTCGAGGCGAAGGCCGAGGCGTGGAACGCGAAGGTGAAGGTGATCGGGGCGGACCCCGCGACGATTGCCGCCCGGGTGGAGGAGGCGCGCCTGGCCGGGGACGAGCTGATCGCGGCGTCGGCGGCGGCGCGCGCGGAGTACGCGAAGATCAAGGACGTGGAAGGGGCCGCCGCGTACGAGGAGTACGCCGACCTGCGAATAGGGCAACTAGACGTGATACAGCAGGTGGTCACGAAGACCTACGACTTCCTGGGCAAGCGGGTGGCGATGGTCGTCTCGAAGGACCTGTCGTTCTACCCTCCGCTGCAACAGGAGTACCAGGACGCCATCGAGCCCCTCTACGAGCACGGTCAGAAGCTGGAGCGCGACGCCGACGAGATGAAGTCCGAGAAGAAGCTCTGACGGGGTCGGCCGCGGGCCCGCGGGTTTATCCCTTGCGGCTCAGCCCGTCTCGTTCAGCAACGAGCGCGTGTAGTCTTTCATTTTCCCGTCCCTGTCCCACAATCCCCAGTGGGGGCCGACGGACCCCTCGGTGCGGCGCTTCCATGGCTCGTCGATGGCCTCGAAGTAAAAATACCGGACACCGTTGGCGCGCGCCCAGGAGTCGAACTCCCGGAGGTAAGCGCCCGCGTTCTCGGAGCTCGGCACGGCCTCGCGCTCGGGTTCGCCCGCGGACGGCCAGCCGGTCTCGACGATGACCTCCTTGCTCCCGGCGCGGGCCTTGACCTTGCGGTAGGCCGCGTCGATATAATCGACGGAATCGTCCCTGGCGATTCCTTCCCAGAAAGGGAATACGTTCATCACGACGACGTCCACCTCGCGGACAACGGCCGGGTGCGCGAGGAGTTCCTCCCAGCCTTCGCTGGTCGTGGTGGGGATGCCGGCCTTCTTGACCCGCCTGATGTAGGTTAGCATCCTTGACTCGCTGGCGGTCTCCCACATGAGGTTTTCGTCGCCGACGACCGCGAGGTCCACGTCCCCGGTCTTCACGAGATCGATGAGCCCGGCGACCTGGGAGGCGCTGTATTCGGGGTCGTCGGTTATTCCTGCCCCGGCGGCCGTGTAGAGGCCGAGTTCCTTCGCCATCCCCGGTATCGTCGCCCAATCGCCCGTGGAGCCGAACGTGCGTATTCCCCCGGTGTGGGGGGCGATTTCCTCGAGTAGCTCTTCGACAGGGCCGGCCGCGTCGCGGTCGGCGGTGGGGTATGGGCTGAAGCACAGGCCGCTGAATCTCGCCGCGCGAGCGCATGAAGACGTCGCGGCCACGGGCGCCGCCACGGCCGCCAGGAGGATGACGAGGGCCAGGACGGTCGTGGCCCGGTTGCCTTTTCGTCGAACGCGTCTTTTCAACACGGGACCGATCTTTTCCGCCGCTTACTTCATGCCGGCGCCGAACAGCGCCCAGTGCTGGGTGGGCCTGTCTATGATGTAGCCCTCGAACATGTCGTACTGCGGGTTGTCATTGAAGTACTGCCCGGCGTCGAAGGGCAGGCCGCTGGAGCTGCCCCAGCGGGCCTCGAACGAGAGCGAGAGCGCCTGGGGGCTGTCCATCGCCTTGCCGTCCACCGCTCCCCAGGGAAAGTAGGGGGACCCCTGCGTGAACTCCTTTGAGTCCAGGTCGCTGCGGCCTTCTATCGTCCTGTCGCCCCACGCGTCCGTGCTTGTATAGACGTCGTAGTGGTCGGCGATTATCGCCCTCGCCGCCGCGGTGTCGATCTTGCCCTTGTGAGTATCCATGAGCTGATCCAGGCGCACGCGGCGGGCGCCGCTGGAATCCTTGATGTTCGAGTACCCGGCGCCCTTGGACTCGAGAACGCGGAGGTCCATGTCGCTGGGGGCGTTGAAGCCGGTGTAGTAACCGTCCTTCGTGCGCTCGACGGCGTCGTGCTCGTATCCCTGCTCGAATCGCATTATCTCGCCGTTGCGCGGGTCGGCGAGGAGCCAGGAGTTGGCGTAGGCGCCGTTGTTGCCGTCCCGCATGATGGCTACGAAATCGTCGAGCGAGTTCGAGTACTGCATCGCCTTGCGGGCGCGCGAGAACGCGGGCTTACCGGCGGGGTCGAACTCTTCGATCCCGGAGATCGTCGTTTCGGTCCCCATCATGGGGGCGTCAGTGACAAAGAAGTCCGACTGGCTGAAGATGCACCCGGGCACGCCCTGCATGAAGATGTGGTGGCCTGACGCGGGCTCGAGGTCTACGAGGACGTTGGCGTACTGGCCGTCGAGGTAGCCGCTCCACGTGTTGTGGGCCATGACCGGCAGGCCGTCTTTCGTGTATTTGCCGGTCGCGAGGAAGGCGCTGCAGCGGGTGGGTGTATCGAGGTCCTCGAGCTTGCCGGACTGCACGAGCGGCCACCAGTAGGAGGCGAGCTCGATGTTGCCGTTCAGGGCGAGCACCTCGGGGAGGGTGAACTTGATCCCGGCGGCCGTGGCTCCCTCGGAGATGCCGCGCATCTCTTCCATGTACTCCGGTTCGACGGTCTTCGAGAACATGGCTTCCGCGGCGTCGGCCATGTGCGACCACTTGAGCCCGGAGTCGGCGTACGCGAAACGGGAGATTCCCCTTCGCAGCTTGTCCATCTGCCCGGCCATGAGTTTGCCGTTCTGGTAGCCGACCTCGTAGGGTGAGCCCTCGAGGTGCAGGTATATCCAGCCGTTGCTCTCGAAGCGGTAGCCCTTGCCCTCGCTCTTCCGGGAGGTGGGCTTGGGTTTCACGACCGAGTTGTCCTCGTTGAGCGCGCACGCGCCGGCAAGAACGGCGATGGCAATCAGGAGGACGGCTGCGATCACCGCGGATCTGCGTCGCTTCTTCAACTGATACTCCTTCGCAACATAGGGGTCAGGCGTATTTTCTGCATCGGCCTTCCGTCTTACTTGTGCATTCTAACAAACACTGATCGGCGGGTTGCTAAAGGGAGAGCTTTGCTCTGCCAGGGCATCGGCATGTAGGCCGATGCAGAAAATACGCCTGACCCCTATGTTGCGCTAGACGAGGCCGTGACGGGACATCCACATTATGAGGGGCTTTGCGATTCCCGTCCTGTAGCCGAATGCGAGGAGGCCGTACCAGGCGGAAGGGGAGACGCGCTTCGCGGCCCAGGTCCATTTCGCGGTGAAGGTGGGCATGACGTAGAGTCGCCCCTTCCGGGCGCCGGTGATTATCGCGCGGGCGATGTCCCGCGAGGTGACCCGCGAGTTGCTGAACGCGGACCGGGCGAACTCGGACTGGTACTCGTCAGTGCAGGTCATGTTCTCGAGCAGGTTGGTGTCGAAGAAGGTCGGGCACGCGACGGTTACGCCGATGCGGTCGCGGGCGAGCTCCGTTCGAAGGGTCTCGGAAAGGGATATGACGCCGGCCTTGGTCATGCTGTAGGGCGCCATCTCCGGCAGGTTGATGATGCCCGCGAAGGACGCGATGTTGATGATGCGGCCGCCCCCCGCCGATTTCATCAGGGGCACGAACGCGTGGCCGCCGTTCACCAGGCCGAGCAGGTTCACGTCGACGATCCTGTTCCAC
>CAZAIS010000143.1:0-6711 GCA_964485255.1 uncultured Acidimicrobiales bacterium
CGTTTATGTCTCCTCCCGTGGATAGATCCATTACCGTGTCCGCCCCCGCGTCCTGCGCGGCGCGCAGCTTGGCGATCTCGAGATCGGCGTCCACTCTATCGCCGGAAGTCCCTATGTTCGCGTTGACCTTGGTCCGCAACCCGCGCCCGATGGCACATGCCCGGTCGAGCTCGCGGAGCCCGTTGAGGGGAAACACCACTGTTCCGTTCATGATCCCGGAGACAGTCTCCTCGGCTTCCAGCGGTTCGTCCCGCGAGGCGTAACGCAACGCCGGTGGTATTTCGCCTGCCTCGAGTCTCTCTATCAGGGTCAAAACGACCTCCGTTTCACGGTACGTTTCAGCTCTCCAACGCCCATCCCGCCCTGCAGGCGTCGAGCAGGGCAGCCACCGCCGCACTCATGTCGGCGGACCTCGATACGGCCCGGATCACCGCGATGCCTTTCGCCCCCGAAGCGACCACCGAGCCCGCGTTGCCTGCGTCGATCCCTCCGATAGCTATAACCGGCGCCTCGTGCTCCAGGCACGCTCTCGCGAGCCCTTCGAGCCCGATCGGCACTCCGGCGTCCACCTTGCTCGGCGTCTCGAACACCGGGCCGATCCCGAGGTAGTCGGCACCGGTCTCGAGCGCTCGTTCCGCCTGGGCAGGCCTCTCGGGGGAATAGCCGATTATCGCCCCGGGGCCCAGGTTCTCGCGCGCCGCCGCGATGTCCATGTCCTCAACGCCCAGGTGCACACCGCACCCCAGCTCCGCCGCCACGTGCACCCTGTCGTTCACGAAGAAAAGGGCGCCCGCTTCGAGACATCTCGACCGGATCCCGCGCGCGATCTCGAGAAAGGCCCGGTCGCTCAACTCTTTGTCCCGGAGCTGTATCGCAGTGCAACCCGCCCGAAGGGCGGCCGAGGCGACCTCCTCGTGACCGCGCCCGAGGTCCGCTTCGCGCGCGGTGATTACCACCAAGCTCATTAGCTCGATCCAGTCCGGTCGCCTCGCCCGGGACACGGCCGGCTCCCCTACGCCCCGGCGACGATCCTTGACGCGAGCCCGGCGCACTTCCTGCCCGAAAGGAACATGCCACCGAAGATCGCTCCCATTCTGGGCGAACCGTACACCGCGTTCGCGGCCATTCCCGCCACCAGAAGGCCCGGATAGACCTCCCTGGTATTCTCCACGATAAGCGTCTCGCCGACCTCGGCCCACATCGGCATCTCACCAATTACCCGGCCGGTTTCGGTGTTCAACCTGCAACCGGGGATCTTCCTTTCGACGGTGCGCGCCACGTTGGCGTCGTGACCGGTCGCGTCGACTACGACCCCGGCCTCGAGAGCCAGCGGATCGACGTGGAGACCGGCCAGCTCAACCGCCCTCCAGTTGAGCACCACTCCGGCGATCGCGTCCTCCTCGCGCACCATGACATCCTCCACCGAGATGCCCACCCAGACGCGCGCTCCGGCGTCTATCGCCGCGGCGGTCACCTTGGAGACCGTCTCCACCGAGTCTCCGACAAGGTACCCCTTCGCGAACGGTTCCAGAGTGATACCGAACTCGTCGAGGATATCTCTCGCGGGTTCCTGGACAACGATGCGGGGAAACAACATGCCTCCCCCCCACATCCCGCCGCCGACGTGAAGGTCTCTCTCGAATACGCTCACGTTGAGCCCCTCGCGGGCCAGGTAGTACGCGCAGGTCATCCCGGAAGGCCCGCCGCCGGCGATCACCACGTCCGACCGCAGCGAAGCCAGAAAGTCCTTGCTGAAACCCTCGAGAATTCCCCTGGTAACCTCGATCTCCGATAGCGACATCCGGCGCTCCTCCCTTTCGTCTCCCATGACCCGAGTGCGGCGGGCGGGCGGCGCCCGCATCCTCTAACGCAAAAAGCCGAGCCCCGCAGGCCCGGCCGTACACTCCCGCCTTGTGACACTTCCTGCGCAAGCATTACCTTACAGGTTCTTCGGTCGACGGATCGCGTCCGCCCTCTCAGCCCGCAAACACGAGCTCCCGCTGCGAAGGCTTTCTTCCTCTGAAATCATTATAGCCCCGCGCGAAAGCGCCATCAATCCGCACCACCGGCCGGTCGCGGCTCTTTTGCGCCGGGTCTTCATCCATGTGCTATATTTATCGCCAGAAGCAGGCCAATCCTGAGAGGTGATCTCCATGAGCGACGAGCGTGACGACGGGAAGACGGGATCCGGCAAGCTCTGGACGCCCGGAGGAGAGCGCGCGGAAGAATCGGCACCCCGGCAAGAGAGGGTTGAAGGGGAAGAAGAGCTCAGCGAAGAGGAGCTGCGCAGGCGCATAGAGGAAGCCATGGAGAAGATCACCGTGGCCGACGTGGTCCTGGACATGATGATCTCTCTGTCCAGCCTTGCCTATCAGCGCATGGGAATACCAAAGGACGTCAACGAGAAGTACCGGGACATGGACCAGGCCAGGCTCGCCATCGACTGCCTCGACGCCCTCGCCGGGGCGATGCAGGACCGGGTTCCACCGGAACACATAGACCCCCTGAAGAGTACGATAACCAACTTGAAGTTGAATTTCGCGAAGGAATCCTGAGCGCTCTAAAAACTCTTAGGGGCATCAACGAGAAAAGCCCGCGCCGTATGTCGCGGGCCTCGATGTTTACGCTCCCGGGGCCACCTCACTTGACGGCGGCCTTCGCTTCTCCGTCGACCATCTTGATGTAGTAGGTCCGTCCCCGGGGATCGGAGGGCGGCTTTCCCCCGAAACAAGATGAAAGCTGGCTCATGCTGGTGGGCCACTCGCCGTTCTCCGCGTAGTAGACCTGGATAGCCGAATCGATAATGCGCAGGTTGGCGCTGGTAGTCGCGTCGAGCGCCTTCTCCTGGATTTTATGCCCCTCCTCGACGACCTGGGTCGTGCCCGTCGGGTCACACCCGGCGAGGAGTCCCGCCGCCAGCGCGAGCGCGAGCAGGAGGGATACGAGTCCACCGACACTCCATCGCTTCATGGTGAGCCTCCCGATGCCCGGCAGCCTAATACATGTCCGTGCTGTCCCCGCCCCTCCCGACGACTTCCTCGTGCGCGAGCCCGGAAATCTCGGATACGTTTAGAACGCAGGAAACATACTCGGAGGTCTCGCCCGCCGCCGGATTCATGATCGCAACCTTGTCAAGGACCAGGAAACCGCCTTCGATCACGCCCTGAAGTGTGCCTCGATACTTGATCGGGCCGCAGAACGCCACGACCTCTCCGCCCTTCCACTGCGAAATATACGAGTCTAGGTCCATTGTGCTCCTCCGTCCTCTCCAAGGTTTTTAGACTGTCTCGGCACCTGCCGGCCACGGGTTGAACCCCTTCCGGGGCCGCGCCCGTCCCCTGCCCGCCGCCGTCGCCTCCAGATCCCGAGACCCTGGAATCGTCGATTCTGGTGCGCTTGGAGGGATTCGAACCCCCTCCGTCGCTCCCCTTCGTCGCTCCACCAGGGGGGATTCACATCCCCCCTAGGTCGCCAGTCCGCTTCGCGGCCTGGCTGTACCCCCCTGCATTTGAGGTTCGTTAGGGGGGCTGTGCCCCCCTCTACCCCCCTGTCGGGGTCTCGAATCCCTTTGCAGTCAAGCAGTCGATTCTGGTGCGCTTGGAGGGATTCGAACCCCCGACACGTGGCTCCGGAGGCCACTGCTCTATCCCCTGAGCTACAAGCGCACGCCGGCGCGGCAGCCTCAACAGGTGGGCTGCCTGCAATACTCCAGGTACCTTTCCCATTCCCTGGGAATCGAACCCAGCTCCAGGCTCACCGTGGCCGGTCCCCTTGGGACCCCCGGCTTCCTGGCCGGATGGAACCCCGCTTCCTCAGGGAGCTTGTCCCTCTTCCTGCTGTTGCAGCGTTTGCAGGCGGCGACCACGTTCTCCCACGAGTGTGCTCCGCCCCTGCTGCGCGGCACCAGGTGGTCCACCGTCTCGGCGCGACCCCCGCAATACTGGCATTTCCATCCGTCCCTCGCGAATACCGCTCTTCTCGACAGGTTGGCCCTGCCGTAATAGGGAACCCTGACGTAGTACGACAGGCGGATGACAGAAGGGATGGCGATGGTCAGCCTCTCCGAGTGAATCGCGGCACCATCGCTCTCAAGCACTTCCGCCTTCTCCTTCAGGAGAAGCACGACCGCCCTCCTTACGCTTATCGCGCAGAGCGGTTCAAAGGTGGCATTCAGGAGCAGGACCCTGTTCATCGTCTCCCACGGAAGCCTTTCAAATTCTCACGATCAACATCATACAACAACTGCGACGTGAGAGGAGTCAACCAACCCGGGCCGCGACGGCGCGCCGGCTCGGGGTTCCGCCCTTAATGCGACGCGCGGGCCGTGGGGCCCGCGCGTCGTGACTTCCGCTCGATGCTCTCGATCAGACTTTGAACTCGGTCTTGACCCCCCAGATGCCGAGGGCCTTGCCGAGCTCCTCCTTGTCCTTTCCGTACTCCATGGCCGGGATACCCTTGAGCGCGGCTTCGATTGCCTGCCTGAAAGCCCTTCCGCCCGCAATCGGTCCGTCGGGATGCGCGTGCACGCCGCCGCCCGAGCCGATCATCACCTCTCTACCGAGTGTATTGACGATGTCCTGAACGTTGATGGGGGTGATACCGCCCGATGGCATCGGCATCATGGCCTTCAGGTCGCCGAACGGGTAGGTAAGCGACTGCACCACCTGCTTGAACCGCTCGGGCAGGTACGGGGCCTTGCCGCCGAGGGCGAACGGTACTACCACGGTGTCCGCGCCCGCCAGGCGCGGCAGCTTGCCCAGTATGATGTGCGAAGCGACGCCGTGGTGCGGCGACATGTAGTAGGCGCCCGCGCAGTCCATGTGGGCGAGTATCGGGACGTTTATGTTCGGGTCCTCCGCCAGAGTGCGCATCGCCTCCGGGCCGATCGCCAGGTAGTTGACCATCAGAGCGTTTCCGCCTGCGTCCACCACGCGTTTCGCGAGCTCGAACATCTTGGGGAGCCTGTCGGTCACGTTCACCGTGTAGAGCGTGTGCTCGCCGGTCTCCTCGAAGACCCTCTTCTCGGCCTTCATGTACGCCTTCACCCTGTCGATGACATGGTTGTAATCCATGTCCCCGATCAGCTCGTCGTCCTTGATCACGTCGCACCCGCCGACCGCCGCCTGGTAAAAGAGTTCCGCTCCAACCTTCACGGGATAACCGCAGCAGGGCTTGATCATATTGTTGAGCAGGGGCCTGCGCTTGTTCTTGGTAATCCCCAGCGCCTTGTAGATGCCGTCCACGCCGAACTTCGGCCCTTGGTAACCGGCGAGGATGGCCTTCGGCATGCGAAGCTCCAGCAGCTTGAGCCTTCCCGCCATGCTTATGTTGCCGAGGCATGCCGTCAGAAGCATCGGTATCTGGTTCTCGATGTTCGACGCGGGGAAGGCCATCTGGACTATCCACTGGCGGTTCTTGACATCGTCGGGGACGATGTACTCGTAGTAAGGCGCCTCGAAGACGTTTATGACCTTCGCGACGTGCTTCGCCCTGACCTCGGGAGTCTCCCCCGGAACCGGCGTCCACGTGCCGGTGGACTGCTCGATCGCGATGACCGGCGCCAGCGATACGACGTCGAGCTCCTTGGGGAACTCCACGTAATACGTTGCTATGACGTGCTTCTCGAAATCTATGCCCTCGGGAAGCGCGTACGGTTCAGCGTCGTACGGCCCGAGCTCGCAGGTCTCCTCCTCCGCCCACGGCGGTTTTCTGGCGGCCTTCTTCCTGGGTGCTGCCATTTGATTCCCTCCTTGTAATCCGGCTCTTGAAGCCATTCGCTATTATATGCAATCGGCGTAGCGATTGCGCGCTACCGCGCGCATCTTCTCAGCCCGCGTTCATCCTCCTGTAGAGCTTCCTGAGGCCCGAGTACGTATCCTTGAGATTCGCGAACGCCTCGTCGTATACCTTTCTGTTTTCAGGCCGGGGGGTGAAACTCTCCTTGACCTTCACCGCGTCACGCAGGGAAGCCCAATCGCGGTGCTCCCCCAGACCGAGCGCCGCGATGAGGGCTGCGCCCCGCGCGCCGGACTCCTGCGGCTCCTCGACCGCTTCTATGGTAAGACCGCATACGTCCGCGTAGATCTGCATCCAGAGAGGGCTCTTGGCCCCCCCTCCGATGGCCCTCAAGACAACGTCTTTGAAGCCGCACGACCTGACTCCCTCCAGCATCCAGCGCGCGTGCAGCGCGACCCCCTCGAAGACGGCGCGGGACACGTCGCCGCGCTTGTGGTCGACCATCCCTATCGCGCCTTCGCCCGGCTCGCCGCGCGCCTTGTGCCCGACAGCCTGCGCGCCGCCCCGATCTTCGCAAAGGGCGTCTCGCCGCAGGCGCAGGTCCATCCGCACGCGCGCCTCGAGCCCGGCGTCGACGTAGAGCCGGGCGCCGTCGTCGGCGCGGGAGCGGAGGTCGGGTCCGGCACGCTCATCTGCGCCAACGCCGTCGTCGGCGCCGGCGTGCGCATCGGCCGCGACTGCACGATCGGCGCGGGCGTCAGCCTGAGCCATGCGCTGCTCGGCGACCGCGTCATCCTGCATCCCGGCGTGCGCGTCGGCCAGGATGGCTTCGGCTTTGCGCTGGGTGGCCGCGGCCATCTGAAGGTGCCGCAGATCGGCCGCGTCATCATCCAGGACGATGTCGAGATCGGCGCGAACTGCACCCTCGACCGCGGCGCCTCGCGCGACACGATCGTCGGCGAGGGGACGAAGATC
>CAZAIS010000144.1:0-6708 GCA_964485255.1 uncultured Acidimicrobiales bacterium
GATCTGACCTTACGTTTGCGTTCTCGCTCTCCGGGCGGGTTCCGACTCTTCGTTCTCGCCCTCCGGGCGGGTTTCGCCCTGAATTTCGGGGATTTTGCAGTGAATTCCGGCAGGAGGAGCCCCGGTTTGAAATAACATGTTGCTGACACCATAAACTAACTTGACAATAAGACACTCATGTATTATCATGTGGACATGCACAACTGTATAAGTAACAGGATTCAGCGATAGCAAGGAGTGGTGGCAAATGGCGAAAGTAATTGGAATCGACCTAGGGACGACCAACTCGTGCATGGCCGTTCTGGAGGGCGGGGAGCCCACGGTTATCCCGAACTCCGAGGGCGGACGGACCACGCCGTCGGTCGTGGCGTTCACCAAGACGGGAGAGAGGCTGGTCGGGCAGGTCGCCAAGCGCCAGGCGATCACCAATCCTGACCGCACGATCGCGTCCATCAAGAGAAAGATGGGCACAAGCGACAAGATCAAGATCGACGACCGGCAGTACACACCGCCCGAGATCTCCGCGATGGTCCTGCAGAAGCTCAAGGCGGACGCGGAGGAGTACCTGGGCGAGAAGATAGCCCAGGCCGTAATCACGGTGCCCGCCTATTTCAACGACAGCCAGCGGCAGGCTACCAAGGACGCCGGCCGCATAGCGGGTCTCGAGGTACTGCGCATCATCAACGAGCCGACCGCCGCGGCGCTGGCTTACGGGCTTGACAAGGAGAACGAGCAGACGATCCTGGTCTTCGACCTTGGCGGAGGGACTTTCGACGTCAGCATCCTGGAGATCGGCGGAGGCGTATTCGAGGTCAAGGCGACAAGCGGCAATACCCACCTGGGTGGAGACGACTGGGACCAGAGGATCATCGACTGGATGGCCGACGACTTCAAGGGCAAGACGGGCATCGACCTGCGGACGGACAAGATGGCCCTGCAGAGGCTCAAGGAGGCCGCGGAGAAGGCCAAGATGGAGCTCTCTACCACGACTTCCACGAACATCAACCTGCCGTTCATTACGGCGACGCAGGAGGGCCCGCAGCACCTCGACGTCACGCTGTCACGCTCCGAGTTCAACAAGATGACGGCGGACCTCGTCGACAAGTGCGTGGGACCCTTCAAGCAGGCGGTGAAGGACTCGGGCCTGGACAACAAGGACATCGACCACGTGATCATGGTGGGCGGAGCGACGCGCATGCCCGCGGTCCAGGACAAGGTCCGCGAGCTGACCGGAGGCAAGGAGCCGCATAAGGGCGTCAACCCGGACGAGGTCGTAGCGGTGGGCGCCGCCATACAGGCCGGCGTACTCAAGGGCGAGGTCAAGGACATCCTGCTCCTGGACGTCACGCCCCTGTCGCTGGGGATCGAGACGCTGGGCGGCGTGTTCACGAAGCTGATAGAGCGCAACACGACAATCCCGACCAAGAAGAGCGAGGTGTTCACGACCGCCGCCGACGGGCAGACATCCGTGGAGGTGCACGTCCTGCAGGGCGAGCGCGAGATGGCCGAGTACAACAAGACGCTCGGCAGGTTCCACCTGGTGGGCATCCCGCCGGCCCCGAGAGGAATACCGCAGGTCGAGGTCACCTTCGACATCGACGCCAACGGGATCGTGAACGTGAGCGCGAAGGACCGGGCGACCGGCAACGAGCAGAAGATCACGATCACCGCCACCTCCGGCCTCTCCGAGGACGAGATCAAGAAGATGCAGAACGACGCCGAGGATCACGCCGAGGAGGACCGACGCAGGCGCGAGGAGGCCGAGACCCGGAACCGCGCGGACGAAGTGGTATACACGACCGAGAAGTCCCTGCGAGAGCTGGGAGACAAGGTTGATCCCGCCGAGAAGGCCAGCATCGAGGCGGCCCTGGGCGAGGTCAAGGAGGCGCTCAAGGGGAGCGACACCCAGAAGATAAGGTCCACCATGGAGAGCCTGATCCAGGCCTCGCACAAGCTTGCCGAGCAGGTTTACGCGCAGACCGCCGGCGCGGGCGCTCCGGGCGGAGCGGCCCCCGGCGACTCCGGGGACGGACAGCCCGAGGAGGAAGTCATAGAGGCCGACTACGAAGTGGTGGACGAAGACAAGTAACCGGTGAATCAGTGGAATAAAGCAGCCGCGGGCTGCGATACCCGAAAGGAGGGAGCGATCATGGCGATTGTGAGATGGGATCCGTTCGACGCGTTTCTTGGAGCACAGGAAGACCTCAACCGGATGTTCAGGAGGGGATGGCTGCGCGCGCCGGGAGCGGAGGAAAGCCTGGCCGAAAGCGGCAAGTGGGCCCCGGCGGTGGACATTTACGAGACCGGCGACTCCCTCGCGGTGGAGGCCGAGCTTCCCGGGATAGACCCCAAGGAAATCGAGGTCACGGTCGATGACGGGGTACTGACCATCAAGGGCGAGCGAAAGCACGAGAAAGAGGTCGAGGAGGAGAACTACTACCGCGTGGAGCGCGCGTACGGGTTCTTCCAGAGGTCCATCAAGCTCCCCGCCGAGGTGGATGCGGACAAGGTCAAGGCCTCCTTCGACGCAGGAGTGCTCAAGGTCACCGTGCCGAAGGTCGAACCGAAGAAGCCCAAGGCCGTGTCGGTGACGATCGAGAGCAAAGACAAGAACAAGGACAAGAAGAAATAGCCTTGGAAGGCTGACGAGGTACGAGGCGGCGGGGGCATGCTCCCGCCGCTGACCTTGAAGGGATGAACAACCGGGCGAAAGCGGTAGAGGTAACAACGATGAGCAAAGCGACAGGGCGGGACAAGGGATCCCCGGAGGACGCTCGAAGGAACGCGACTGACGCCGGAGGGGATGACGTCGAGATCATCGAAGGCGGAAGCGACGCCGACGAGACCGAGGCGGTGGAGGTGGACCCCGAGGAGAGGATCCACGCGCTGGACTCGGAGGTTGACGAGCTTGCCGACGACAAGGCGGTGTTGCTGGACAGCCTGCAGCGGCTGAAGGCGGACTTCGACAACTACAGGAAGCGAATGATCAGGGAGCAGACGCGCATACTTGAGACGGCCGAAGCCGATCTCATCAAGAAGTTGCTCCCGGTGATGGACAACCTCGAGCGGGCGCTGGAGAGCAGCAAGGAGGGAGACTCCAAGGGGCTCCGCGAGGGTGTCTCCATGGTGCTCGAGCTCATGCTGGAAACACTGGGCAAGGAAGGCCTGGAGGTCATCGACCCCGGCGGGGAGCAGTTCGACCCCGAGTACCACGAGGCCATGATGGTGGTGGAGACCGAGGATTGCCCGGAGGGCACGATTATTGACGTGGTGCAGAAGGGATACCGGTTCAACGGGGTCCTGCTGAGGCCGGCCATGGTTCGCGTTTCCTGCGAGGTCAAAGGTTAGGGGGCGCGGACGGGCGTGCGGCGTCGGACTCACCCGCGGCGCGCGCCTCCGGGCGGAGGCGGACCACGACATCGGATGTGATAGCAGTTGAACGGAAAAGATTATTACAAGTCCCTGGGGGTTCCCAAGGGCGCGTCAAAAGAGGAAATCAAGAAGGCCTACCGCAAGCTGGCGCACAAGTATCATCCCGACAAGAATCCCAACGACAAGGAAGCCGAGGAGAAGTTCAAGGACATAGCCGAGGCCTACGAGGTTCTCTCCGATGACAAGAAGCGCCAGGAGTACGACTCGGGCGGCCCGTTCTTCGGCGGGCAGGGGGGTTACGGGCGGCCGCCGGGCGGAGCGCAGTGGCAGGCTTACGATTTCGGGGGCGGCTTCGGAGGAGGGGAGCAGGCCTACAACTTCTCCGGGGACCTCGGGGATATCTTCAACCTGTTCTCCGGCGGAGCGGCCCCGGGCCCGGGGCGCGGCGGCAGGCGCGGTCAGAAAGGCAACGACGTCGAGGTGACGGTCAACATGTCTTTCGACGACGCGCTGACGGGAGCATACGTTCCGGTCACGATGACCCGAAACGCGGCCTGCGACGTGTGCAAGGGACTTGGCTCCGCCCCGGGCACGTTCCCCAAGACCTGTCCCACCTGCGGAGGCCGCGGGTCGGTGGCGGAGAGCCAGGGGATGTTCGGCCTGAGCCGGCCGTGCCCGGATTGCATGGGGAGAGGGAAGATTATCGAGAACCCGTGCCCGAAGTGCCAGGGTGCCGGGTTCGTTAGAACGCCGAGGAAGACGAAGGTCCACATACCCGCGGGGGTGAGCGACGGCTCCCGCATCCGATTCAAGGGCAAGGGGGAGCCCGGGATGGGAAGCGGCCCACCGGGAGACCTGTACGTCGTGACAAAGGTTGACAAGCACCCATACCTTGGAAGGCGCGGCGCGGACGTGACCATGGACCTGCCGATTTCGTTCTCTGAAGCGGCGCTGGGAACGCAGGTGGAGGTCCCGACTACGGACGGAAGGGTCAAGCTGAAGATCCCGGCGGGCACCCAGAGCGGGAGGACGTTCCGACTGAAGGGCAAGGGCGCCCGGCGGCTCAAGGGAAAAGGCCAGGGCGATATGTTGATTACCGTGAGGGTGTCGGTGCCGCAGAAGGTCAAAAAGGCGGAACGCGAAGTGATCGAGAAACTAGCCCAGCTCGAGCCCGCGGACGAGCTCCGCAAACACTTGAGGTAGTGAGGAAAGATGAACAGGGACGAGAAGGAAGGGCTCTATATAATAAGCGTGGCGGCGCGCCTGGCCGAAGTCCATCCGCAGACGTTGCGACTTTACGAGCGTAAAGGCCTGCTCAGCCCCAAGCGCACACCCAAGAACAGGAGGCGCTACTCCGACGAGGATATCTCCAGGCTGAGGCACATCCAGGAGCTGACCCACGAGGGCTTGAGCCTTACCGGGGTAGCGATGGTACTGGACATGGAGCGGGAAGTCGACGAGCTCCGCGAGAGAATCGCCAGGATGGAGGAGGAAATGGCCGAAGCGCGCCGGATGATGCACGAGCAGATGATGGACATCAAACGCCGCGTCGCCCTCAGCATCAAGCCACCCACCAGCCTCATGTCGAAACGATAAAGGGTCAAACCCGATTTTGGCGCGTTTTTGTTGCGAAAGGTGCCTGGCCCTTCTTGCGGACCCTTCTTGCGGATAGCGAACTCACCACGCCGGTGTGTTTCCCGAAAGACTGACAGTCATCAAACTGCTTCCAATTGCTGCTCCGGCCTGACCCTTTTTGCAACAAAAACGCGCCAAAATCGGGTTTGACCCTAAGTGTGGTTTGACCGGGGAGGGCAATTGGTCCATTGTGATGCGGGTGGAAATTAGGAGATGAAGGGAAATGCCGAAGAGTTATGACGTCATAATCGTGGGGGCGGGCCCGGCCGGGATCTTCTGCGCGCTCGAGCTTACGCGCAACTCGGACATGAGGGTGCTCCTTCTGGACAAGGGTGAAGGGCCGGACAAGCGGAGATGTCCATCACCGAACGGCCAGTGCAGGAAGTGCCAGCCCTGCGCGATATTGAGTGGGTGGGGAGGCGCCGGGGCCTTCAGCGACGGCAAGCTTACCCTCTCCAGCAAGATAGGCGGCTGGCTCTCGGATCTCGTTCCGGCGAAGAAGGTGGACGCCCTCATAGAGAAGGTGGACAACACCTACCTCGAGTTCGGGGCCCCTCAGCAGACCTTCGGGAATGACGAGGAGGTGATCGGCGAGATCTCCCGCAGGGCGATCACCTCCGATTTGGTGCTGGTGCCGGCGCGCGTGCGGCACATGGGCACTGAGGTGTGCCCCGTGGTGTTGGGCAGGATGTACGAGGAGCTCGAAGGCCGGGCCGACATCCGGTTCAGGACCATGGTAGAGACGGTCCGGGTGAAGGACGGCGCGGTGACGGGCGTCAATACCGCCGACGGCGGTCGCTTCAACTGCACCTACCTGGTTGTCGCCCCCGGCCGCAGCGGCGCGGAGTGGTTTGACGGTGTCGCCGACAAGCTCTCACTTTCGCGGAACAACAACATGGTGGATATCGGTGTCCGTGTCGAGGTCCCGGCGCCGATCATGGCACCGTTGACAGACGCGCTCTACGAGCCCAAGCTGGTCTACTACTCGAAGGCGTCCGAGGATCGCGTGCGGACTTTCTGCATGAACCCCAGCGGCGAGGTCATCAAGGAGAACTACGACGAGGTGCTGACCGTGAACGGCCACTCGTACCACGAGAAGAAGACGGACAACACCAACTTCGCGCTCCTGGTGGACAAACGGTTCACGGAGCCTTTCCACGAGCCGATAGCCTACGGAAAGTATATCGCCTGGCTGGCGAACCTCCTCGGTGACGGCATCATCGTTCAGCGCCTGGGGGACCTGCTCGTCGGCCGGCGCTCAAACGACAAGCGCATCGCCCGCAGCACCGTCGTCCCGACTCTGGAGGAGGCCACCCCGGGCGACCTGAGCCTCGTGCTGCCCTTCAGATACCTGTCCGACATCCTGGAGATGCTCGCGGCCCTGGACACCCTGGTCCCGGGGGTCTTCTCTCGCAACACCCTGCTCTACGGGGTCGAGGTCAAGTTCTACAGCTCGCGCCTCAAGGTGTCGGGCGCCCTCGAGAGCCAGGTCGCCAATATGTTCGGGGCGGGCGACGGAGTGGGGATCACCCGCGGCCTGGTGCAGGCTTCCGCCTCAGGCCTCCTCGTCGCGGAGACGATCATGAAGAGACGCCGGAAGGGCGCCTGACGCCGCTCGGCCCCAGGGCGCCCGTTTTCCCGGGGCACCGCGGGCGCGAAGTTGATAAAGTAGCACCTTCTCTGAAGCAAAACCAAGGGAGC
>CAZAIS010000145.1:0-6697 GCA_964485255.1 uncultured Acidimicrobiales bacterium
CCGTGATGGCTTCCTCTACCCGGACGCCGATGTCCTCGAGGTGCCGCACCCCGGCCTTTATTTTCGCGCCCGCGCCCTCCAGCTCTACCAGCATGCGGCCGATCTCTCCCTCATGGACCTCCGCGCGGAGTATGTTTGTTATCACGTCGTACTCCCTCACCATCAACGAGATGATCGGCCTCTCGACGATCTCGGGAGGAAAGGTCAGCACCAACCGTTTCTTGGCCATCTAGACCTCCTCTGCGCGAATGTCCAGCGGCAGCGTGACCCCTTCTGCAGGCAGCGGCTCGACCGGCTCGCTGAGCAGAAACCCGCCCTCGGAAATCCAGGCCTTGAGATGGCCGGCGATCCGCCGCGCCACCTTGTAGCTGGACAGGGGCGCCGTGGGGACCTTCTTCCCGCGTATGTCGATTGAACCGCTCCGCAGCTCCGCGTAAGTTACCCGAGCGAGCCGAACGCGCGACCGGGTCGGCTGGCTGTAGTCGTATACCGAAGTCACTATGTCGGCGTCGGAGACCCCGGCGTACCCGGCCATCTCCTCGTCGAGTATCGGTATCGGTATTCCCACGCCGACGTACATCGTGACCCCGTACCTGTGGAACCGCGCCCCGCGGATGAACCGCGTGTCCATCCGCTTGAGGTCTCCGATGAGGGCGAGGCTCGCTGCGGGTCCTGCGGGAGTGCCCCCGGGTGAGCGCTCTACCGACGGGTTGTGCTGGGTTCCCTGCCAGGCTACATATCCCGGCGCCCCGCCCAAGAACACCCTGGTGCCCAGCCCGACGGTCCTGTAGAGCGGGTCGTTGAGCAGGGGGCTGAGCTGCCCGGCGCTGCAGTAGGTGGCGTTGCCGAAATTCGGCAGCAGCGTCCCCATGTACGTGTAGATGGTCCTGTCCGAGCCGTTGGTGGCACACGCGTAATTCTGGTACGCGTTGCGGGGATTGAACAGGTAGGCCTGGTTCACGGTGTCCTTGTCGATCCACGTCTCTATCCGTTTGCGCGGGTAGCAGTCGGTCCCGTAGGCCGTGCTGCGCAACTTTATCCTCTTGCCGTCTATAAGGTCCTGGATGACGTGCCCGCCGCCGTAGGCCATGCCCTCGGCCTCGGACACCGCGGCGGCGCCCACGTAGACGTCCACCGCGGCTATGTCCGCGCAAACCGGGACGTCGTTCAGCCAGACCTTCGCCATCTTCATGGGGGGGTCGCTGTGGCCGAAGTTCACGAACGCGCCCGAGGAGCACATCGGCCCGAACGTCCCCGTTGTGACGACATCCACTTTCCGGGCCGCCTCGCCGGCCCCCTCGGAGGCCACAAGCCCGGTCATCTCGTCGGCGGTAAGGACAACCGCCTCGCCTTTCTTTATTCTGCTGTTGATCTCCTCGTACGTTTTCGCCACGATCTCACCTCCCCTTCAGTCGCGGGCGCCCCGCGCTTGATCGGGCCGCCATGGCCGTCAGCCGGCTTAATCCTGCTCCCGCCTCCGGGCCAAGTCCTCTCCCGGCCCGTAGAAAGTAAACAAAAAAGTAAAAAGTGAACGACGCCATTATAAAAGCCTTTCATCCCATGGGGACGAAAGGCCTGCTTTCGTGGTACCACCCCACTTCGCCCGCGCCTCGCGACCGCGGGCCTCGCCGGGTACGGCCCCACCCGGGGATATACCCTGGTCCGGGGACTCCCGCCCGGTTCTACTCACCGCCGGGCGGCTTTCTTCCGGGAGCTCGAGGGCCATTTTCGAGAAGGCCCGCGGCGCCGGCTCCCACCGTCCCGGCTCGCTTCCGCCCGGCTTCTCCTCTACTCTTCCCTGTCGATGCTTTTAGCTGATATTCATCTGTCAAGCAACCGTCGCATTCCCCTGTAACGTACTCTCTGTCCTGGAGAGTGTCAAGGCAGGACGGGACCGGGCCGAAACCGCCTCCAGCGTCGGCGCGGGGCCCGCACTGAACTCGTGAAAGTATCGTCCCGGGATATAACACTTACGGCCCGCGTTCATATATGATAATTGGCGCGCACAACAAGCGCTCAAAGACCGAACATTCTAGGGGGGGTTCGATATGTCAATGGTAGAGTGGTTTGAGTTCCAGGTTCCCAGCAAGGTCATATGCGCGGAACACTGCGTCGACAGCCTGGGCACCGAGCTGGACAAGGTCAACGGCACGAAGGTCCTGATAGTGACCGACGAGGGCGTCGAGAAAGCCGGGCTGGTGGACGTCGTCAAGGAAGGCGTGGAAAGCGGAACCGCCGAGGTGGTCGGCGTCTTCGACGAGGTGCCCCCGAACTCGGAGATCAAGGTCGTACAGAAGTGCTTCGAGGCGGCGAAGGCCAAGGGCGCCGACGCCCTGGTGTCCGTAGGCGGCGGCAGCGTGATCGACACCGCGAAGGGTACCACGATACTCATGGTGGAGGGCGGCGACCTGCTCGATCACCAGAGCGCGATCTATACCCCTACGGCCCCCATGCCCCCGCACCTCGCCATCCCTACGACCGCTGGAACGGGGTCGGAATCCACCTTTGCGGCGGTCATCGCCGACCACGAGCAGATGATGAAGCTTATATTCCAGGGTCCCGACCTGGCCCCGACCGTCTCAATGCTGGACCCTGTCATGACTAAGACGCTGCCGCCCCACCTTACCGCGTCCACCGGCATGGACGCGCTTACGCACTGCGTGGAAGCGCTGCACAGCGAAATGCACGAGCCGATCTGTGACGGGCTCGCGCTCCATGCCATTCGTCTCATCAAGGAGTATCTCCCGCGCGCGGTCAAGGACGGCGGTGACATGGAAGCCCGAACGTACATGCTGATCGCGGCGAACATGGGAGGGGTCGCGTTCGCCAACGCCTTCGTTGGAATAGTGCACGCCATGGCGCACTCGGTGGGAGGCAAGTTCGGGATACCCCACGGGGTGGCCAACGCGATACTCCTCCCGTACGGCATGGAGTTCAACCTCCGCTACGTGGAGGAAGGGGTCCCCGAAAAGTACAAGATGGTGGCCGACGCACTGGGCCTCGATATCATCGGCATCGACGAGGAAGCCGCGTCCCGCAAGGCAATAGAGTACTTGAAAAATCTCACCGCGGAACTCGGCCTCCCGACCAGGCTCAGCGAGGTGGGCCTTCCGGAGGACGGGCTCGACGCGGTCACCGATGACGCGATGATCGACGGCTCCATGTTCAACAACCCGGGAGAGCCGGAGTACGAGGAAGTCCTGGAGCTCTACAAGCGGGCCTTCTAGCTCCTGGAGCACGGCCTTACGAAATAGAGGTTCCACGCACGGCACGGGGTCGCATTGAGCGGACCCGCCGGCGTTCGAGCGGTTTGTCGGATAACCGCTCTAGACGTGCCTGTCAAAGAGCCGGGGAACCGGCGACGGTATGGAGGTGGTACTTTTGGCGCTCCGCGAATACTTCGAGTTCTGTTCCCCGACGAAGGTCATGTTCGGGCATGAGCTGACCGAGGACGTCGGTGCCGAAGTGGAGGTGCTCGGTGGCACGGCCGCGATAATCGTCACCGACAAGGTAATCCTCGAGTCCGGCCTCGTGGATCCCATCAGGAAGAGCATCGAGGAAAGCTTCGTCGACCTCGTGGAAGTCTTCGACGAGGTCCCGGTGAACTCCGAGGTCGAAACCTGCGTTCGGATAGCCGAGATCGGTCGCGCCAACGGGGTGGACACCCTGATATCCGTGGGAGGCGGCAGCGTCATAGACACTGCCAAGGGCGCCAACATACTGCTGGGAGTCGGCGGCGACCTGCTGGAGGACTGGCAGGGGACCCACCTCGTCCCGGAGCCCCTCAAGAACCACATCGCGATACCGACGACGGCGGGGACCGGGGCGGAAGTATCGCTCGGCGCGGTAATCAAGCACACCCCCGGCGGCGTAAAAGTCACCTTCAACAGCAAATACCTCCTCCCCGATGTCGCCGTCCTCGACCCCCAGTTGACCGTTTCCATGCCCCCGGGCCTGACCGCGGCCACGGGCGTCGACGCCCTCACCCACGCGGTGGAGTCCTTCACGAGCCTTGAGCACATGCCGCCGTCCGACGCCTTCTGCACGTACGCGATCCAGGCCATTATGGAAAACCTGCCCAGGGCGGTGGAGGACGGCTCCGACCTGGAGGCGCGAGGGAACATGCTCATAGCGGCGAACCTCGCCGGCAACGCGCTGTCCCACACTCTCTCGATCGGTGCCTGTCACGCCATGGCGCACGCGGCGGGCGGGCTCAGCCCCGTGACCCACGGCCTCGCGAACGCCGTAATCCTTCCGGTGGTCATGAAGTTCAACCTGGAGGAGGCAGCCGAGCGATTCGCCGCGCTGGCGCCGTTCGTCGGCGTCGACTCCGCGGGCCTGGACGCGGTCGAAGCTGCGGCGAAGGTCATAGAAGCCCTCGCCGAGTTCATCTACTCGTTCGGGATGCCAAGGACCCTCAGCGAGGCGGGCGCGGATCCAGCCATGGCCGAGCGGATGGCCGAGGAAGCCATGGGCGACGGGCAGATGTACGGAAACCCGCGCGAGGCCACCTTCGACGAGGTTCTCGACATGTACAGGGACCTGTTGCCCTGACGCGGTTCTCGATACGGCGCGTTCTCCGCGGGGACCCGGCTTCACCCGCGAAAACACGCCGCCGGAAGCTGAGGTGAGCGCCGCTCCCACTCTTTTCTGGACAATGCCTCAACAACCCGTTCAGCTCACGATTCTCGGCGTCTCCGTCGCCGTACTTGCTCGAGGCGCGGGCATACGGCCGCCCGGTTCCCGGCGCGCTTGCCCTCCGTCACGAGCCCGGCAACCGCGCGCGTCGCGGCTCCGGGTGGTCCGATCCGGACCCTCCGGCGGCGCGAATGTGTCATTGACGCGGCCGAGTTGTTAAAATGTACCGGATGATTTCGTGCCGGCATCACAGGAAAGGCGCCGGCGATTCCTATTACGGGAGGGCGAAATGCTCAGCATGGACAATGTAACCGCGTGGGGCGTCAAGGGGTTCTCCACGATCGCCGGGCTCCCCAAGTTCGAGACCTGGAAGAAGGGCGACAAGCTCAAGATCCTGCTCGTGGGATACAACGGCAAGCGCAACACCGGCGCGGACGTGCGCGTCTGCGAGATGGTGAAGCAGTACTACCGCGTTTTCGGCGAGGACCGGATAGAGATAAGCGTCATGACCCTCGACACCGAGATGACGGAAGTCTACTTCGACCCGCCCACGCGCCAGATACAGTTCAACTCGATCTTCTTCAAGGACCTGCTGGACGCCTGCAACACCCACCACATGGCGGTGCTCTGCGAGGGGAGTACGCTCAAGAGCAAATTCGCAAACGCCCTCACCCTGTTCTTCTGCGAGGCCGCGGGAGTAATGAAGAAGCAGGGCAAGCCGTGCTTCGCCTACGGTTCCGAGGCGGGGAACATGGACCCGTTCGTCAAGAAGCTCGCCTCCGATCTCTGCACCGACACCTACTTCATCGCCCGCACGGAGGAGTCCCTCAATATCGTAAAGGGCATGGGCCTCAAGGGACACATGGGCACAGACACGGCATGGACTTTCTCCCCCGCGCCGCCCGAGTGGGCCGAGAAGGAGCTCAAGGAGAAGACCGGCTGGGACGGCAAGAAACCGATCCTGGGCGTCGCGATAATCAACCCGTTCTGGTGGCCGGTGTCACCGAGCCTGATGAGGCTCGCCAGGTCGGCGGCGACGCGCAACTGGGACAATCACATGATGAAATGGTACTACTTCAGCGACTCGCCGGAGCGCAGGGCTCAGTTCACCGCGTACGTGAAAGCACTCGCGGACTCCGCCAACAGGTTCTCGAGGGAGCACGACGCGCACGTTGTCGCCATTGGAATGGAAGCCCTGGACCTCGACGCCTGCGAGAGGTTCACGTCGCAGATCGACGGCCCCACCGGCATATTCAGCTCCAAGTTCTACGACGGGTTCCAGATGACCTCGGTGCTGCACAAGCTCGCCATGCTGGTGACCTCCAGGTACCACGCCAGGGTCCTCTCCTCCACGGCGGGCGTGCCGTCCATCGCGGTGTCGATGGACGAGCGGCTGTACAACATATTCAACGAATGCGGCCACATAGAGGACTACTACCTGAAGACCGACGACCCGGACCTGGGCAAGAAGCTTCCCGAGACAATGGACAAGTGCTGGGAGGACCGCGAGAAAGTAAGCAGGGAGATCAGGCGCTCCATACCCGGCTACCTCAAGACCATGTCCGAGATGGGCAAGTTCTTCCGGGGATGGGTCGAGGAGCAGCTCCCGGGAATCGAGTTCGACCCCGAGCCGGCCGACTGGCTGGGCTACCTGCCGGAGTTGAACGACGGGCTCAAGTCCATCCTCTCGGAGGAAGGCGAGTAGTCCTGCTTGAAGAATTGACCCGGGTGCTCCCTTCCGCCGGGACGGCCGGTGCCCGGGAGAAAGCGTTATCCCACGGGCGACCCGTGGGGGTGGAGAAGGTGATTGGAGGAACGGATGCTTAGCATGGACAACCTCATCGCCTGGGGGGTCGAAGGCACGGCCTCGCTGGCGACGCTACCCGGTTTCGAGACCTGGAACAGGAACGAGAAGCTCAAGATCCTGCTGGTGGGATATAACGGCAAGCGGAACACCGGGGCGGACGTCCGGGTCGCGGAGATAGTCAGGCAGTTCTACCGCGTGCTCGGGGACGACCGTGTCGTGATAACCGTTCCCACGCTCAACCCCGACCTTACC
>CAZAIS010000146.1:0-6665 GCA_964485255.1 uncultured Acidimicrobiales bacterium
CCTCGTCCATGTCCATGCGGACCTTCTCGAGCCCCGCCCCGGTCCACTCCTCGAGTTGCCGCTTGAGCTCGGGGATGTCGCGCCAGATGTCGTTCCTCAGCGAGTCGACCACCCAGAAGGCGCCGGGCGGGACGGTCACCGCCACGATCCGCGTCCCGGACCCCTCGAACATCTCGACGGCGGCAAGGGCGCTCTTCCCCCTGAGGCTCGCGATCACCACGGATTCGATCCCGAGCTCCAGCGCCCTCAGCTTGCAGCACTCCAGCGCCTCGAGGGTGTTGACCGGTCCCGGGCGCTCGAAGTAGCGTATCGGTTTATCCGTGCCGTGCATCGACCCTCCTCGCTTCCAGCCCTCATGCGTGGGGGACGGTGAAGTGGAATGTGGAGCCTTTGCCTAGCTTGCTTTCAACCCCTATCGTACCGCCGTGTGCCTCGACTATGGCCTTGGCGATAGACAGGCCCAGGCCGGTTCCGGCGCCGGCCACCTCGGGGCTCTGTTCTTTCGCGAACCTCGAGAACGCGACCTCGGCGAAGCGCGGGTCGATCCCGCAACCGGTGTCACGCACTTCAATCGCCAGCATGCCGTCGCCGGCGTCGCGGGCGCTCAAGGTGACGCCGCCGCGGTCGGTGTACCTGATGGCGTTGCTCACCAGGTTCGACATCACCTGGAGCAGGCGCCCGTAGTCCGCGCGGACCGGGGGCAGGTCGGCGGGACAGTCCACTTCCCATGCGAGACGCTTCTCCTCCAGGCGGTCCTCGAACTCGAGCGAGACCTCCTCCAGGAAAGCGTCGAGCGCGAACTCGGTTAGCTCGAGGTCCATCGCGCCGGAGTCAAGCGTCGCGAGATCGAGCAGGTTCCTGGCAAGCGCCACCAGCCGCTCGAGAGAGAGCGATAAAACCTCCAGCGAACGCGCCTCCCTCTCGTCCAGCTTGTCGCGGACCTCCTGGGCGAGCACGTCCGTGCTGAGCTGGAGCCCGGCGAGGGGCGTTCGAAGCTCGTGCGCCGCTATCCGTATGAAATCGAGACGCGCCTTCTCCAGGCGCTTCACTTCCGTCAGGTCCGTCATGACACCGATCAGGTACTCCGGTACGCCCGACTCCACGGGAAGCGGGGCCTTGAATATCCTCGCCCAGCGGGGGCGGCCGCCGGGGGGCTTGAGCTCCATCTCGGCTATCTCCACCAGTTCCCGGTTGTCCAGCACATGGCAGTCGGTCTCTACCAGGTGCCGGGCCAGCTCGGGAGGGAAGACGTCGTAGGGTGTCTTGTTCAGTATGGCTTCCTCCTCGACGCCCAGCATCTCCAGGAGCGCGCGGTTCACGTACACGTAGACGTGCTCGCGGTTCTTCAAGAACACGGCGTCGGCCATGTTGTCGAGTATCCCCTGGAGGAAGGCGCTGTGCTCCCGCAGCTCCTCCTGGGCGCGCTGCATCCGGGCCATTTCCACGGTGTCGCGCATGTCGTGCAGGACCGTAACCGTGCCCAGCATATTGCCGCGCCGCGAGCGCATCAGCCCCATGCTTCTCGAGACGGGGACAGCCTCGCCCCCCGCCGCCTGGAGTCGTGGCCAGGGCTCGCCCTGCGGGCCGGGCTCGCCGCTCTCCCCCGAGTACAGGTTGCCGACCGGTGTGCCGACGAGATCCTCCTCGCGGATGCCGGTCAGGATGAGGGCGGCCTGGTTGACCTGCTCGATGTTGAGCGCGTCGTCGGTCACGATGACCGGATCGGGGATGCTGGAGATGAGGGCGCGGCTCAGAAGCGAGCTGCCCGACTCCAGCAGGTGGTAGCGGATCACCCCGTAGCCTATGAGCACCAGGAGGACAGGCGTGAGGTAGGAGATATACAGCGGAACGTAGATGTCCAGCATGGGAAGCAGGCCGCTGGTCAGGGCCGATGCCACGATCGCGATGAGCAGCGCGGCCATGACGTATCCGATGCTGCTGCGGATGACGCGCGACTTCACGCGCATGTGAACGTAAAGAAGGATCAGGTACGCCGATAAGTCGAAGATGACGATTATCGCCAATACCGGATACCACAGGGGGCCGCCGATCTCGCGGTTCAGGCTGGACTGTCCCGCGATAACGCTCACCCCCTTGATGACCAGGCCTGAAGACAGCGTAATGACGAGCATGATGAAGCATGTGGCGTAGACCGGGATGAGGATCTTCCTTCGCAGCGAGGAAGACCAGTCCGTGTACGTGACGGCGAAATGGATGAAGAAGGCGCCCATCAGCGTCCATTCGATCGCCATCAGTTTCGAGCCGGCAAGCGCCACGGACTCCGAGCCCGCGATATTCATCAGGAACTCGCCGAGGCAGGCAATGGAAACCAGCGCCGAGATGCAGGCGGCGATCCTGTTGAGGGACTTACCGGGATCGAGCGAGTACGCGTATACGCCGATGACCGCGTAGATAACGGCCGCCATCATCGAGGTAACGGCAAGGGCAGATACCAAGCGCTACTCCATTTGTACGACGAATACAAACCACCGGGTCTTGATCGGAACCGTGCCCGATCATTATACACTCCGGCCGCCGGGTAGCCTCCTTGTCGCGCGGCATGGGATAGACTGTGTGACGGCGCCGGAGGTGAAGGCCGGGAGCCCGGGAGAGCGGCGCCCTTTCCCGCGGTTCCGGTGACGGGAGGGGAGCACTTATGCTGAAGGTTAAAGCGGCAGTGGCGCTCATGGAGTTCAGCGATTCTCACCCGAGGCTGGTGAAGTACGTGCTGCGGCCGTTCGCGAACCTGCCCGGCCTCTCCAAGCGGATGAAGGTAATGGTGCGCGCCTACATGGGCGCGACGTCTTTCGACATCCACGACGTGGACGTCGAGGCCGGCCGCATAGGTATTGGGGGCGTGGACGAGATCATGTTCGGCTCCGAGCTTCTGCGGGTGATGCACCTGGTGCTCGGTAGGCAGGGACCCGAGGAGCAGAAGCGCGCCCTTTACGACGTCGGCTTCGTGACCGGCTACTACGAGGCGAAGGACGCCATCAGGAAGGGCAGGTTCGCGCCGAAGGTGTTCGTCCCGCTGATAACGAAAGGCGACCTGCTGGGGCGCGTGAGGAGCGACCCGGACATGGCGAGATTTCTCAACAAGGTCATGGCCATGAATTCTCGGATCATCATCAACGAGGGCGGCTGGGGCTGCATCGAGTCCTTCGACTACGGCGAAACGCCGGTTAAGGTCGTGGTCCGCAACTCCCAGGAGGTCGCCTGGATGGGGCCGTCCGATGAGCCGGTGTGCCATTACCTGCTGGGAGGGTCGGCCGGTCACGTGAGCGCCGTCACGGGAGAGTGGTTCGAGGGAGTGGAGGTCCAGTGCGCGGCCACAGGCGCACCCAGGTGCGTCTTCGAGTTCAACCCCTCGAGCGACAGTGAAGATGAGCTCGAGCGCCGCGAAATGGCCCTCGACCTCCTCTGAGGCGTCGTTCACTTTTTACTTTTCTTGTTTACTTTTTATCGGCCGGCTGAGTTCGACGCCAGAAAGTAAACAAGAAAAGTAAAAAGTGAACGACGCCTACAGGGCGCTGCGGAAGGCGCCTTCAACCGTGCCGGGCATCCGCATGTATTCGCCGCAGAGGCGCAGCCCGCGCACGTTGCCTGGGGCAGTCCTCTCCATGCGGCCGATGGCGGATGCCATCCCCGGCGGGTAGAAGCACAGGGCTTCCTTCCACTTGTGTACCTCGGTGAAGACGGGGGCGGCGGGGAATCCGTCGAAGAACCCGCGCATTTCGCGGGTGACGCGGGTAACGATCTCGCCTCGGCTCATCCCGTTCAGCTCGAAGGCGGCGGCCCCGAAGGTGAAGCAGTGGGCCATCTCGCGGCCCGGGGGCGCGTATCGCGGTGACTTGGCGGAGTCGAGTCCCACGCAGACGATCGAGGACCGGGACTTCCGGGGTATGCTGACGGCGTAGGTGCGCTCTCGGGCGATCTTTTTGTCGAGCGCGAACATGACGTGGCAGCACGCGCTGTAGCGGACCTTCTCCAGGGGCAGCCTGATCGAGTCGGGCAACCCCGGCATCAGGTCGAGGGCGGCGGTCGCCGTCGTCGCGCAGACCACCTCGTCGGCCTCAATGAAGCCCCGGTCGGTCTCGACTCCCTTCACAGCCCCGCCATCGATCACGATACGCCGCGCCGGGGTGCCGCACCTGATGGAGTCCCCGCAGTCGCGCTCAAGCGCCCGCGCCAGAGACCCCATGCCGCTCTCCATCGCGTAGAATCCCCCGAACACGCCGCTGAGGATGTGCAGGGTCAGGGACAGGCCGTTTGCCGCGCACATGTCCTCGGGCTGGGCGCACGTCAGGCAGGACGCCGCCGGCTGCAGGAAGTACTCGAGGACATCGGGGCCGTATTTCCGCAGCGCGTGCTCGGCCAGGGTCTCCCGGTCGAGCGCGCCGAGGCTGTCGAGCTCCGCGAACGGGAGCCTGTTCCGGTACGCGAACAACCACGCGATGAGCCGCGCGAGCCGAAGGCGGACCCTCCAGCCGCCGGGCTGGTATTCGAGGCTGCGCAACGTCGCCCGGACATCGCGGCTCAGCTCCAGGGGGTACATCCTGCCGTCGCGCCAGGCCGCGGCCCTCAAGTTGTAGCCGACCAGCTCTCCGCCGAGCCCGGTGCCCCGGCAGACGTCGAACGTCGTGGTGTAGTAGCGGGTGAAAAATTGCGCGCCCAGGTCCATGATGTAGCCGTCGCGCTCGGCCCCGGCTATCCGCCCGCCCGCCGAATCGGCCTTCTCGAGGGTGATAACCTCGAACCCGCGCTCCCTGAGCGCCTTCGTGGCGACGAGGCCGGCCGTCCCGGCTCCGACTACTATGACCTTCATCAAGCGCCCCCTGTCGCCCGTACCGGCGCCCCGTTGCTCCTGCCGCGACAATCATAGCCGGACCGGGGAGGCGACCGCCACCCGCGCAACCGGAGGGCCGATGCTTTCACTTCACCCCGCCCGGCCGACGGCTCGGTCCAGCGTCCCGCCCGGCATCGACCCTCCACCCGGCGCGCCCCGCCCGGCCGTCGGCTTTGTCCGGCGGCCCACCCCACCCGGTTCCGGCACCCCGCGCGCCACGCTCGACATTCGAACTCTACCGGGCAAATCCGCGTGACCCTTACTTGATGGCGACTGCCTTGAAGAAGGTATAACAGAAAGTCCCGTCGTCCCGGGAGGCGCGGTAGAGGTCCCTCACGCCGCGGTCGAAGTCGTCCGCCGTCGCGAGTCCCATATCGAGGACCTTCTCCCGGGCTCCCTCCACCATCGCCGTGAAAGTGTTCCTGGTGAAGCCTTCCGTCAGGTCGGGCCTGCCGGCGTCCACGTAGACCATCCTTGGGCTCACCCTGACGTCGCGGAATGAGGAAGCGGCCAGCAGCCCGTACAGCTCGCGTCCGATCAGGGCGTTGCCTCCGAGGCGCGCCTGCGATTCAATAAGGCAACGGATCGCCAGGCGCGCGTACTCGCTGTCGGGGTGGAAGAAGCAGGAGCCGTGGTCGCCCTCGATGACGTTCATGGAGCCCCCGGTCCGGAGCACCTCCCGCAATGCGCCAAGCGCTCCCCCGGGGTCGGCGAGGTGCTCCAGCAGGAAGCAGCAGAAGACGTGGTCGAACGATTCCTTCTCGAACGGCAGGTCGAAGACGTCGGCGGGGCGGAGCGTTACGTTTGATACGCCGGCCCGCTCCAGGAGCCGTCCCGCCTGGGCGATCGACTCCTCCGAAATGTCTACGGACGTGAACCCGGCGGAGGGGCTGTTGCCCGCCAGGATGACTGTCTGTGCCCCCACGCCGCACCCCGCCTCCAGCACGCTGGACCCGTCGGGGTAAACCGTGTCGTGATGGAGGAGCCGCGCCAGCGTGTCCGCCTGGTCCCAGAGCCGCTCCGCCTCCCGCCGCGAGTACCCGTGTACGTATTTCTCCCCCGTCATTAAGCCTGTCTCCTGCTCAGCGCGTCACGCGTCACCAGATACTACGTTTGCCGGACTGCCCGTGCAAGCGCGGTTCGGGCGGGCGGGCGGGCGCGACTGCTCCGGGCTTTCATCCGCCACCGCGCAAGCTCGGTTCGGGAAGCCGGCCGTGGCCGCCGCACGCTTCTGTCCGGCGGTACTCTCGTCCCGCCCGGGAGCCCGCCCCCGGACTTCTTTTCTAAGCCGATTCTCAGGATTCAGATATTCAATAGCGTTGAACGCGTACAGTGAGAACGGCTGGATTGGTGCTCAACGGCCCTCCTACGGCAACCCCCACCAAGCACCAGACGGAACCCCGGGCCAACCAACCAGCCGGTTCTCGCTGGCCCTTTTGGCTTATCATGATATCCGGAGGTGTTCGGACGCGAGGTAGTGGACATGAGAATCCTGCTGGTTGAAGACGACCACAAGATCGCAAGAGCGATCAAGAAGGGCCTCGAGCAGGAGGCCTTCGCCGTCGACATCGCCGGCGATTACGAGGGAGGGCTGGACCTCGCCGTCACCGAGGACTACGACCTCATCGTGCTCGACCGCATGCTGCCGGGTGCAGCCGAGGGAGTCGACCTGTGCCGGGAGGTCCGCGACAGGGGCATGGACGTGCCCATCCTCATGCTCACCGCCAAGGACAAGGTCTCCGACCGCGTAGAAGGCCTCAACTCGGGAGCGGACGATTACCTGGTGAAGCCGTTCGCGTTCGAGGAGTTGCTGGCACGG
>CAZAIS010000147.1:0-6662 GCA_964485255.1 uncultured Acidimicrobiales bacterium
TCATGGGTCGTTCACTTTTTCAGCTTCACCGACCCTCAAAAAAGTAAACAAAAAAAGTGAACGACCCCGTTCAGGACATTTCGAGGTGGATGTGGTGGAGGTTGTTGTCGGAGTGGGGGGGGATGACGTTGCCTTCGATCTCTTCACCGTCGACAGTAACGCGTTTCACGCCTTTGCTGACGCCCCTGGGCTTGTCGATTTCGATCTCGTAGATGGCGTCCCTGAACCACCGGCGCGCTGTGATGGCTTCCCATTCCGAGGGCAGGCACGGGTCCAGGACGAGCCCCTCGTAGGAGGGCCTTATGCCCAGTATGTAGCCCCAGAAAACGTGCCACTGCCATGCCGCCCCTCCCGTGAACCAGGAGTGCGAGCCCTCCCCGAAGTACTCGGACTCGGGGCCTATTATGTACTCGGCGTACACGTACGGCTCCGACTGGTAGAGGTCCCCGTCCTCGTGCGATCGAATGTTGGGCAGGACCCGCCTGAAGGACTCCATCGCCGTGTCCCCGTCACCCACCAGCGCCCATCCCATCGTCGCCCAGGCTGTCGCGTGCAGGAAGATGGCGGCGTTCTCCTTGGTCCCCACCGCGAAGCGGGTGACTATCCCGAACTCCGGGTCGGGCTCCTTCCATCCCGGAAGGAAGAGCGCGCAACCCTTTTCCGTGAGCAGCCTCTCCTTCGCCGAGGCCATCGCCTTCTTCGTGCGCTCCGGGTCGAGCCCGGCGATCACCGCCCAGGACTGCGCGTTAGCGAAGATCTCGCCCACCTCGTTCCCCTTCGCCCCGAGCACTTCGCCCTCGTCGTTGGTGCCCCTCGCGTACCACTCGCCGTCCCACATGTGCTCCTCGAGCGCGGCCTTGAGCAAACCGGCCACTTTGCCGACGCTCTTCACGCCCGGCAGCCCGCCGGCGACGGCCTCCAGCTCGAGGTACTCGTTGCACAGGTACAGGAGCTGCTCGGAGGCCATCGTAGACTCCCCGCGCTCATGGCGCCCCGCGTAGTTGATCGCGTCGTTCCAGTCGCCCTTCTCGATGTGCACGAGGTTCCTGGGGCTCCTGCGCTGCCAGACGTTCTCGATGATCCGGTAGACGAGCTCGGCCAGGGTCATCTCCACCCCGTCGAAGGTCGTCACGATGTCGTCCACCAGGTCAAGCCGGCCGCTCTCCTTCAGGTAGAAGAAGATGGAGATCGGCAGCCACATCGCGACGTCGATGTTGGCCGGGATGCCCGCCGGAAGGTCCAGGTCACGGACGTACCCCTGGTCAACGCTCCCGTCGGAGCGCACCAGCCGCACGTGCTTGAGGATGCGCTCCCACGCGTCGTCGAGGAACCGTGGCAGCGCCCCGAGGATGCACTGCGCCGAGTCGCGGTACCCCCAGGTCTCGTTGCCGCTGCATATGAAGTAGGAGCCGTCAGAGCGGTACCACCAGAAGCAGACCCGCGCCTGGTACTTGTTCCAGATGTTTACGAAGTGGTTCAACCTGTGGTCCGGCGTGAACGCCGTATCCCCGTAGGCGATGTCCAGCCAGTACTGGTTGCAGGCCTCGAACCTCTCCTCGTACACCTCGGGCCTGATGTGGTACTGGATCCTGTCGAAGTCGTCATCGTCCTCGAGCACCCCCATCGCCATGATGATGCGCTCCTCGGCGCCCGGCTCCAGGTCTATGGTGTACTTGTGGGCGAACACGGCCGGTCTCCCGTCGTTCTCGCTGTCACTCAGGCGCCCCTCCTCGACCGCCAGGGGGCACGAGGCGCCCCGGCCCGGGCCGATAAACCGCTCGCGCAGCGTCTCGAAACCGTCGAACTTGCCGGTGCTGGCGAAGAACACCTTGATAGGCCACTCCGTGTTGGGCTTGTAGCTCTCGCGGTTCCAGTACGTCTTCCGGGCCACGAGCACGTCGCCGACGCGCTGGATTCTGTTAAAAAGGATGTTCGAGAAATAGGAGATGATGTTGGGCATGTGCTGCCCCAGGAGCAGCTCGACCATGGGGTAGGCCTCGAAGTGCCTCGTGCGGTCGGACCTGTTGATGAAGTGGAGTATCCAGTACTCGAGGTCCGCGTCGAGCGGCACCAGGTAGGAGACCCATGCCTGCAGCCCTCCCATCTCCGCCTCCAGGCGCTGGTACCCCAAGCCCACCCTGCACTTCCACGAGTCGAGGTCCCTGCGCACCGGCATCCAGTTGGGCGTCCAGACCTCGTCGCCTTCCTTCACGTACACGAACCGCCCCGGGCTGTTGCCCAGCGCGGGCGCCCAGAGGTTGATGCCGTAGGCGGGGGGCTGCTTCCAGAAAGAGTACCCGCCTCCCGTGTGCGTTATGAAAGAGCAGTACCTTCCATTGGTCAGGTAGTTGATGTAGGCGAGAGGAAGCCTCGGGTTGTATATCAGGTACTCCAGGCCGTCCTCGCTGAAGTCCCCGCTTCTCCTGTTCTTCTCCGGGCGGGCCAAGTGTCGTCACCTCCGAGAGTACGGCTTCTCCTCGCGGCAGCGGGCGTGCTCGGCCGTTCCCGATTGTGCCCGCCGGTGTCTATAGTGTTTTCTCGCCTGCACAGCCTTCACCTGCAAGCGCGGGCTACGGCTCGGGCTCGAGGGGCCCCAGGTGCAGCGCGGTCTGGATCCTCAGAAGCGACAGGAACCACTGGACCGTCGCCTCGGCGCCCTTGTCGGGGCTGACCCCGTGCGGCATAAGGCTGTCCGCGCAGGCGAACAGAGCGAAGTCGTACAGCGGCCGGTTGCCGGCGTTCCGGCCCAGGAACCACTCGAAGGCGGCCCGGCCCAGCTCGAGGTACCTGTCCTCCCGCGTTACCATGAAGGCGTCCACGCAGGCCTCGGTTATCGACGACGCCTCGATCGGCAACTGGTTGAACCGGGCGCGCTCCGCCCCCCGGGCGTGCCAGCCCTGGTCTCCGACGAGGTCGAACATGCCGTCCCGGTAGCAGGTGCCGATGAGAAACTCCAGGCTCTCGACGGCGATCTCTCGGTACCTCTCCTCACGCGTCGCCCTGTACGCGAGGAAGAGCGCGCGTGGAAGGACACCGTTGGCGTAGGTGAGCGAGTCCTCGAACCAGCTCCAGCCGTCACCGGCCGCCTTCTCGTAAGCCTCGACGAGCCCGCCGGCGTACTTCTCGACAGCCGCTTCCACGAGGCTGGCCCCACCGAATCTCGTGAGGTAGTGATAGCAGCCGCACGCCGCGTAGGCCATGGCCCGCGGGTAGGTCAGGACGAGGTCACGCATCGCCTCGTCGAACATGAGCTTCGCGAAAGAGACCAGCCCTTCGTTCTCCTCGAGGGCCACGGTCAGCCCCAGCCCGAGCAGGGCCTTGCCCTGGCACTCTTCGCCCCCCGAATCGTCCGCGTAAGACTTGTCGTAGTTCAACAGGTTGTGAAACCTCCCGTCCGGGCGCTGCATGTAGCGGAGCATGCCGATGTATGTCCGGGCGAGGGCGAGGCTGACCTCGTCGTCGGGCTGAACGACGCGGCACAGGACGACGGCGGCGAGGGCGAGGGCGTTGTCCTCGGCCCTGTATCCGCTGGAGCGGTCGGGTATATCGAAGTGCGCGGCGTAGATGAGCCCGGTCTGGTCCGTGAGCCTGGCGAGGTGGTCGAGCCTGGGCCTCGGCAGGTCGCGCAGCAGCACCGCCTTGCGGGGCGGGGCGGGCGCGCGAGGGGCGGTCCTCCTTCCGGCGATTACCCGCTCGAAGAGGTCAACGTACTGCCTGGACACCTCCTCCCACCTCATGGCGTGCCCCAGGGCGTAGGCCTTGTGGCGCATCTCTTCCATGCCCGCCGGGTCACAGAGCAGCCCTAGGGCCTCCCGCGCGAACGCCCCCGCGTCCTTCACGGGGACGAGAACGCCCCGGCCGTCGGCGAGCAGCTCCTCGGCGTAAAAATAGGGGGTGGATATCGTCGGCTTGCCGAGGCCCAGAGCGTAGGCGAGCGTCCCGGAAACCACCTGGTTGAGGTCCAGGTACGGGGTCACGTAGATGTCGCAGCCCGCCAGGAAATGCGTCAGCTCCTCGAGGGAGACGAACCGGTCGTAGAAGATCACGTTGTCCTCGACGCCGAGGTCCCGGGCAAGTTGCTTCAGGGAGAAGCGGTACTTTTCGCCCTCCCTGAGCTTGACCGGGGGATGGGTAGCCCCGAGCACGACGTATACGGCTTCCGGGAACCGTTCCACGATCTCGGGCATCGCCTGGATCATGTACTCGATCCCCTTGCGAGGGTGCAGCAGCCCGAACGTCAGCAGCACGGTCCGACCCTCCAGCCCCCAGCGCGCCTTGTAGTCGTCTGGGTCGCCGAACGGCATGTCCGGGACCCCGTGGTGGATCAGGTACACCTTCTCGCGAGGCACGCCGTAGTACTCCTCGAGGAACTCTATGGACTTGCCGCTCATGACAATGACCGCGTCCGACAGGGAGCACACTTCCGCCAGGACCTTGCGCCGCTGGGGCTCGGGGTCGGGCAGTACGGTGTGAGCGGTGGTCACCACGGGTTTGCGGAGGTCGCGGAGAAGGTCGGTTACGTAGCTCCCCCGCGGGCCCCCGAAGATGCCGAACTCGTGCTGCAGGCAAACCAGGTCGATCTCGGACAGGTTCAGGAAGTCGGCGGCGCGAGGGTAGTCCCTCGGGTTGTTCGCGAGCACCTCGAAGCGGACCATCGGTGGATAGTCATAGCCCTCCGGGCGGTCGTTCATGGCCACTACGAAGACGTCCGAGCCGGGCCCAAGGGTCGATTTTACCCAGGTGGCCACGTCGGTCGTGAACGTTGCCAGTCCGCACTGCCTGGGGACGTGGTTTCCGATCAAGGCCACGTTCATGTCATGCCCGGATCGCGCGGAATTCTTGATGCCGTCCATTTGACCAGCTCCCCGCGCTGCTTTTATCGACGGGGTGTCTCCCCGTACCTCGCGCGTCAGGCTCCGCGTCGCGCTCCCGGGAGAAGCTCAACCCGGAACCATATTCTATCAGGCCGCCGGCGCGAGGGCATTTCCCCGGTCCTCGGGGTCCCGGGATCGCTCCCGCGCGTCCTTTAGCGCCGCCGTGGCGCGCGACAAAGGTCGCGCCTCTATCACCAATTTGGATGCTTTGACGCCGGGGGCCTTTCGCTAGAGTTTTGCTTGAGAAGCTTAACGGAGAGCAGAACGGGCGATTATGCTTACGAACGCTCACAACATTATCCGCATGCCTGGACGGAAGTCTTCTGCTTCGTCCATGCACGCCCTGGCCTACGCTTTCGCGTCGGCCGTGGACGCTCGCGATTACCACTGCCGATTCCACTCGTTGCGGGTCTCGGAGATAACCGCGGCGATGACGCGCCTCATGCCGATAGGGGACGACCTGGAGGAAGAGATACACCTGGGGGCGCACCTGCACGACATCGGGAAGGTCTTCGTAGCCGACGTGGTTGTCCAGAAGCCGGGGCGCTTCGACGAGCATGACTGCTGGGAAATGCAACAGCACCCCGAGGCCGGCTACAGGATCGTCAGGCGGGCGGGGCTCTCGAAGGTGGTGCTGAACATCGTCCTCTATCACCACGAGCGCTTCGACGGCAAGGGGTATCCCAAGGGGCTGGCGGGCAAGGACATCCCCAGGGAAGCGCGGCTGGTCTCCCTGGCCGACGCCCTCGACGCCATGGTCAGCGGAAGGCAGTACAACCGGTCCGTGCCTCTCGAGACGGCGCTGTGTGAGATGGACGCCTGCGCCGGCTCGCAGTTCGATCCCGACCTTCTCGAGGTCCTCATGTCGGTGGACCCCCGGGTACTCGAGAAGCTGTTCAGGACTTGGGACGCGGAGTGCCGGGACGCGAGGATTTAAAGCCCGCGGACGCCTCCGCGTCCGCTCGATTCAGCCGCTTCCACGGTAAACCGCTGGCGAGGGCGGAGGCGTTCGCGCCCGCGAGCCCCGAGCTTCCCCTCATCAGGAAAACGCGCGGAATGAGCCGGGGCGCGGCGTTTTCAAGCCACCGCGTTCTCCTCGTATTGAACCGTTTGCCGGCCCGGACCGCCCGGCTCAAAGAAAAGACCTGTTCCGAGAATAACCCCTGTCGCACGACCGCCTCGGCTGCTTTCATTCCAGTTGTTGACACGTCCGCGTGTCACGCTTGACTGACCTTGAAATGTTAAGTCAACCGGAGGGCGTTGATTTTTCCCCCATGTGGTGGGTTACAATGAAGGCGCATGGGGCCCGGAGACGGGGAAGGCACGGTTATGATGTACGAAGGCATCAACCCTTCAGCGCTGCAGAAGGACATCGAAAGCCTCCTGAGGAGGATCGGCCAGGAGAAGTACTTCTCCAAGGCCCTGCCCGAGCTGCTCGACGACTTCTGCGAGATGGGGGAGGTCTCTTCCACCGACGAGCGGTACCACCAGGCCAACCAGTTTCTCTACCTGTCGGGATGGTATTTCTCGGACTGCTCGAGGGAGCTGGCCTCCATGGAGCTGGGGCTCTTCCTGCACTGAGGGGTCCCGCCAAGCTATTCAACCGGATCACTGTCCCCTCACCACCTGAATGCCTGATGCCGCGGTCATGCCCCGGGGCTATCCTTTGGCCAAGAGCTTAGTCTCAAACGCAGAAAGGAGGCTGCGTGATGCGGGATATCGTCAGGATCGAGATCAAGGGAAATCCCGGTGTCAGGTCCTACTGTTACCAGCGAAGCCTGGGCGACG
>CAZAIS010000148.1:0-6603 GCA_964485255.1 uncultured Acidimicrobiales bacterium
CTTCCGGCTCTTGAAAGGCCATAGAGATTTGACCTGATGCCCGAACCAGCCGAGGCCGTCCACCGACTTCCGCCAGGCCTTCTCGATCGGCGGCACTTTCACAACGGCGCCGAGCACCACGAAGGCCAGCACGAGAGCCGCCACCAGGGCGATCACTATCCACGGCCAAGTACGCTTCTGCCGCTGCTGCTGTCTCCTCTGGGTGCGGTATCCCGCATACTCGGTCAAATTACCCGCTTTCGATGTCCCGGACACGCCCGTCAAATGGGCTTTATATATCTTTACCCGCCATCGGCCGGTTCACCTTTCGCGTACAGGTCGCCGGCGTTGATGTAGTCCCACACCGAATCCGGCCCGAGGTACCTGAAAGGCAGCCCCGAGGCCGCGCGGCGCCTTATGTCAGTCGAGCTTATCGCCAGCGCCGGTATCTCCATGCCCAGGACGCTCTCCAGCGCGCTGGCGCCCTCGCTGTTGAGCTCCGGCAGGGACTCCCGCAGCCTCTCGAGCGGGTACCCCGGACGCGTCGCGGCGATGAACCTCGCTTCGGCGAGCAGTTCCCTGGGCTTCCTCCAGGTCAGTATCTCGAGAATCGCGTCGGCCCCGGTGATGAAAAACAACTCGGTGTCAGGGCCGTATTTCTCATGCAGATCACGGAGCGTGTCAATGGTGTAGGAAGGACCGTCCCGCTTCATCTCCATGTCGCAGACCTCGAGAAAGGGGTTCTTGTCTACGGCCAGGCGAACCATTGACAGTCGATCGGCCGCGGGACTGCGGGAGGTGTCGGTCTTATGCGGAGGCCTTGCCGAAGGCACGAACAGTATCCTGTCCAGCTCGAACTGGCAGCGCGCCTCCTCCGCAGTCACCAGGTGCCCGATGTGAATGGGGTCGAATGTCCCCCCCATTACACCAAGCCTCAAGGAGCATCACCTTTTCCTTCGCGCCCGCGGATCGTGGCCCCCAGCTCCCTCTGAAGGGCCGCGATGACGCGGTCCATCTCTACGTGCGCCTGCTCGTCGGTAAGTGTCCCGGCGGCCGAACCGTACTCTAGCGCGTAAGCGAGACTCTTCCTGCCTTCGCCTATCTGAGGGCCCCGGTATACGTCGAACAGGCGAACCGATTTGAGCAAGGATCCTGCATTGGCGCCTATCACGCCTTCGATCCTCTTCGCTTCCATGAGTTCATCGACGATCACGGCGATGTCAACCTTCACGTTCGGAAACCGGCCTATTGGGCCGTAGGTTCCAGTCTTCACGGAGCGCAGCAGGAGTGTCTCGTCCATCTCGGCGACGTACGTATCGACTTCCAGGCCGAAAGCAGAGGCGATGCGCGGGTGCAACTGTCCCATGAACCCCGCCTCGGTTCCCTCGAAGAAGACCCGTGAAGCGCGTCCGGATGCCAGGAAAGACTCCTGTGCGCTCTCGAAATCCGGCTGCGGAGCTCCGAGCGCCGAGGCGAGGTTTTCGATCACGCCCTTGATGCTGAAGAAGTCGACATCCCGCGGCTCCCGGTCCCATGCGGGCGGCATCTCGGTCCCGCACATGAGAAGGGATACGACTTCCTTCTCGATAGGCAGCTCGTCATCGCTTGCCGCCGTAAAAGTCCGCCCCGTCTCGAACAGGGCGAGGTCCCTGTTTCCCCTGTTGATGTTACCCGCCGCCACTCTCAACATCCCCGGCAGCACCAGTGTCCTTAGCGCTTCGCCGGTTTCCGCCAGCGGGTTCAGCAGCTTCACGACGCACCGCCTCGCATCCGCCTCGTCGATCCCCAGCAGGTCCAGGTCACCCGTCCCCATGAAGCTGTATGTAACGACCTGCGAAAGGCCCTGTCCGACCAGTGCGTCGACCAGCCTGCGTTCATTCACCTGCGACGCGCTGAGGCCGGCATCCTGTCCGCCCCCGGCTGGAAGCGTCGGGGGTATTCTGTCGTAGCCGTGTATCCTCGCGATCTCCTCGACGAGGTCCACTTCTCGCTCGAGGTCCATCCTGAAACTCGGCGCGGTTACGTCAAGGGCGTCACCTCTTTCAACACTCGCCCCGAGTCGCTCGAGTATCTCCGCCATCCGATCGGGCTCCAGGTCCACCCCGATTATCTGGTTGACGCGCGAGGGCCGGAGCCTGATCCTGTGCGGCCGAATATCCTCCGGATAGCGGTCTATCTCGCCCTTCGCTATTTTGCCGCCCGCAAGCTCGAGCATCAGCCTCGCCGCCCTTGCCGCGGCGAACGACGTGCCCTCCGGGTCCACCCCCCGCTCGAATCGCCCCGACGCTTCAGTTCGCAGCCCCAGACGCCTGGAAGCCAGCAGTATGGAGGTCGGGTCGAAGTGCGCGGATTCTATCAGGATGTTCGCGGACTCTTCCCTTACCTCGGAATCCTCGCCCCCCATGATCCCGGCCAGGGCAACGGGTTTCCGGGCGTCGGCGATTACCACACACCGTTCGTCCAGTATCCTCTCGACTCCGTCCAGCGTTCTCATCGGCTCTCCGGGCGCAGCCTTCCGCACCACGACCCTCCTACCGGCGAGGAAATCCAGATCGAAGGCGTGAAGGGGCTGCCCGGTCTCGATCAGGACGTAGTTCGTGACATCCACCACGTTGCTTATGGGACGCAGCCCGGCCGATGTCAGCCTCCTCTGCATCCATACGGGTGACGCTCCTGTCTTGACACCTACTATTACTCTGGCCGTGTATCTCGGGCACCCTTCCGGATCCTCGATCACAACCTCCGCGAGCCCGTCGATGTCGCCCCCTTCCTCGGGCATCTCGACGGAAGGCATTCTCATGGGCGCGCCGGTGATTGCGCTCAGCTCACGGGCGATACCTATCATGGACATACAATCAGGGCGATTGGGCGTTATCTCGAGCTCGAAGACCACGTCCTCGAGAGGTAGCACCTCGTGCACGTCGGTCCCCACCACGGCCCCTGGCGCAAGCTCGATTATCCCGGTGTGATCGTCGCCTATTCCAAGCTCGTCGGCCGCCAGAAGCATCCCTTCGCTCGCGACGCCACGTATCTTGGCCTTCCTCAGGGGCTTGTCGGTAACCGCGGGAAGGATGGCGCCCACGCCCGCAAGGGGGCTCTTCATTCCCGGTCGCAGATTGGGTGCACCGCAGACGATCCTTCTGACGGCACCACCGTCGTTCACCACCGCCAGCATGAGGTTGTCGGCCCCGGGGTGCGGCTGCACCTCGACGACCTCGGCGACAACGACGCCCGTGACTCCTCCTCCGAGCGTGTGGACGCGGTCCACGGAAGTGCCCGAGAGAGTCAGGGCGTCGGCGATCTCGGGTGAAGTCATGTCGATGTCTATGTATTCCCTCAGCCACTCAAGCGATACCCTCAAACTCCGTAACCTCTCATCAGAACTGCTTCAAGAACCTGGTATCGTTCTCGAAGAAAACGCGGATGTCGTCGATGCCGTATTTCATCATCGCGATGCGGTCCAGGCCTCCGCCGAAAGCGAAACCGCTGAATTCCTCGGGATCGTACCCGACGTATGAGAACACGTTCGGATCGATCATGCCGCAACCCAGTATCTCCAGCCAGCCTACGCCCTTGCATAAGCCGCAGCCCGTGCCTTCGCAGACGAAGCAGGACACGTCCATCTCGGCGCTCGGCTCGGTGAAGGGAAAGAAATGGGGCCTGAATCGCACCTCGCGCCGCGCGCCGAACAACTTGTGCGCGAAGACCTCGAGTGTACCCTTGAGATCTCCCATGGTGATCCCGCGTGCCACGGCGAAGCCCTCCACCTGGTGGAACTCCGGGGAATGCGTGGCATCGGGCTCGTCCCTGCGATATGCCTTCCCCGGGCTGATGACGTATAGCGGCGGCCGCTCTTTTTCCATTACCCGAATCTGCATGGGAGACGTGTGCGTTCTGAGCAGTATGTCCTTGGGATCCTCGCTGTAGGGGTCCTTGCGCTTGATGTAGAGCGTATCGTTGAGAGAGCGTGCCGGATGGTGCGGAGGCTGGTTGAGCGCCTCGAAATTATAATAGTCGAACTCGACCTCGGGCCCCGACGCGACGCGGTATCCCAGGGACATGAAAATGTCGGTAACCTCCTCGGTCACCAGGGAGAGCAGGTGCCTGTGCCCCAGCGGGAACAGGCGCCCGGGCAACGTTACGTCAACGGCGCCCTCAAGCAGCCTTGCCTCGGTCATCTCTGACTCGAGTCGCTCCAACCTCTCGGCGAGATAGCGCTCCGCGAGCCCGCGCAGGAGGTTGCCGATTTCCCCCACCACCGGCTTCTCGTCGGGCGGCAGATCGCCCATCCCCTTGAAGACCGCCGTTATGGAGCCCTTCTTACCGAGGAGCCCGACCCGGGTCTCCTCGAGCTCGGCTGGGGTGGTCGCGGTTTCTATCGATTCCGTGACCCGGCGCGCGAGTTCGGCCAGCTCCTCCCGGCCGGCGGTAAGCTCTTTCAGCCTGTCCTCGTAATCCTGCGCCACTTTCAACTCCCGCATCCGCTTCGCCTCTGCCGGAGCGCCTCGAAGAGCACCACCGCGGCGGCCGACGCCACGTTGAGGGACTCGGCCTTGCCCGGCATCAGTATGTACAACGTATCGTCCAGGTAAGGCCTGTCCTGCCCGCTTATACCAAACGCCTCGTTGCCGACCACGAGTGCCACCGGTTCGGTAAGATCCTCGTCCAGGTAGCAGGTCTCACCCCTGGTGTCCAGCCCGAGCATCCTTATGCGGCCGCCCAGCCTGTCCCGCAGCTCGGCGACGTCCGCGTCCCTGACCACCGGCAGGTGAAAGTGAGAGCCCGCGGCCGATCGCACCACCTTAGGGTTGTACAGGTCGACGCATCCCGCCGTCATTACGAACGCGTCCACCCCGGCGGCGTCAGCTATCCTCAGCAGCGCCCCCATGTTTCCGGGGTCCCTGACCTGGTCGGCGACAAGCAGCAGCGTCAGGTCCTGGCCTAGGGTTTCAACGCCACTCGCGTCGATCTGCTCCATGGCACCCACTATGCCCTGGGACGTTACTACGTCGGAGATCCATTCCATGAGAGGCCGGCTGATCTCGTGGGTCGGCACCGGCTCTTCAAGCCGGTTCCTGACGTAGGCCGCTTCCTCCGCCTTCGCGTCCACGTACACCAGCTCTTTGAGCCGGGCGCCGGAGTCCAGTCCTTCCTGTATCAGGCTCAGTCCCTCGACCATGAACAGGCCGAACCTGTCCCTGTGCGTCCTGCGCCCTAGCTTCCTGAAGCGTTTGACCACCTCGTGGTTGCGGCTCGTGATTGGACTCATCATGCCCGGTGTTCCACGTGTCCCCTAGCCCGCCGCCCGCTCGCCCGGGTCTTCCTCGCTATCGCCCGCCGCCGCGGCGGTCTTGGCGGCGGACCTGGCTGCGCCTTCTGCCTTTCCCGCTTCGCCGCCGCCGGCGACCTCAACGAGCCGCCCGAACGTCTCGGGGTCATGAACGGCGAGGTCGGACAGGATCTTCCTGTCCACCTCCACCCCCGCCTCCTTGAGCCCGCTGATAAACCGGCTGTAAGACATGCCGTGCTCTCGCGCCGCCGCGTTGATCCTGGTGATCCAGAGCTTCCTGAAATCGCCCTTGCGGGCCCGCCTGTCGCGGTAGGCGTATTGCAGCGAGTGCATGACCTGCTCGTTCGCGGGGCGGTAGCACTTGCTCTTGGGCCCCCTGTAACCGCGCGCCATCTTCAGTACTTTTTTCCTGCGCCGTCTCGTGACGACACTGTTCTTCGTCCTTGGCATGGTAACCAACCCCTCCCAGGGAAAAACGGTATGTTGTGAACGCGGGCTACCTGGGCCGCGTAAGGCCGAGCACCTTTCGCACGCTGCCCGCGTCGGCAGGCGCCACCTTTCCGGGCTTGTCGAGATGTCGCTTACGCTTGGCGCTCTTGCTCGTGAAAAGATGGCTGTTGTAGCCGTGCTTGCGCATCAACTTTCCCCGTCCGGTAACCCTGTATCGCTTGGCGGCGCCCCTGTGCGTCTTCATCTTGGGCATTCGATCACTCCTTCTTCGGCTCGACGACGGCGACGGGATTGAGGACCATCGTCATGTTTCTCCCGTCAAGCCGCGGCCTCGCCTCAACCGTGGCCAGCTCGATGACGTCATCCGCCAGGCGGTTCAGCAGGTTCTCCCCCAGCTCCGTGTGGGTCATCTCTCGACCTCGGAACATGATCGTTACCTTCACCTTGTTTCCCTGGCTCAGAAACCGTACAACGTGCTTTTTTTTCGTCTCGTAGTCGTGGATGTCTATCTTCGGCCTCATCTTCATCTCTTTGACCACTATTACGCTCTGCTTCTTGCGCGCGGCCTTGAGCTTCTGGTCCTGCTCGTAACAGAACTTGCTGTAGTCCATGATCTTGCATACCGGCGGCCTGCCCTGAGGCGCGACCTCCACAAGGTCCAGATCCCTCTCGAGAGCAATCCTCTGGGCCTCCTCGATCGGCTTGATGCCCATTTGCTCTCCCGCCTCGGATATAAGACGGACCTCCGGCACCCTGATCATCTCGTTCACCCTCAGTTTTCCAGTTATCGCAGTCCCTCCTTGTCGAGCCGCCGCGCAAGAAAACGGGTGGCGCGATGCCACCCTCTTTTACATCCGTTATGGATAACCCTGCCGGCAGCCCTT
>CAZAIS010000149.1:0-6597 GCA_964485255.1 uncultured Acidimicrobiales bacterium
AGACGAGGTAGTCCACCGATATCGCCAGGTCACGCTCGTCCCGCCCTCCCGCCTTGACCTCCGCGATAAGCTCCTTGCGGACGTCGTTGAGCGTCTTTTTGGGCTCTACGCCCAGTGCGATCGCGAGCCCCCCCGCCGGGTCGGCGTCCACCACCAGGGAGCGCAGCCCGCTGGAGGCCAGGGCGCGGGCGCCTATGGCCGATACGGTCGTCTTTCCCACTCCGCCTTTGCCGCATACCGCCAGGATCATCGTCACACCGCCTTACCGTCCGCCAGCTTGCGGCGGATTCTCTTCAAGTCCATCACAGTGTCGCAGACATCCCTGTATTCGCAGGCCTCGCAATCGAAATTCTGCTCCTGGTACATCTTCATCATAGCCTCGATCAGCCTCTGAGCGCCGGACGCCGCCGACGAAAGCCGCGCGATATCCGCGGCGCTCGATGTTACAAAAAGGGCTTCGGCCGATCTCACGCCTTCGACATCCTCTAGGGCTTCTATGTAGGCCGCGCCGAGGTCCACGAGCGAGAGGCCTGATTCGAACGCCCGTCGCGAGACCTTGCACCATACCGTCAGCCTGCTCGGCATGGTGCGCACGGACAGACCGTCAAGGCGCGTGTCGTAGACCGCGTCCCTCAAGCCCCTGTAGGAATCATACTCGTCGGGGAACTCGCCCGACGCGATGAGAACCCTTGCGAACGGCAGTCTCGCCTGGTCCGCCTCGCCCAAATCGGGGCCCAGGATGGAAACGCGCCCGCCGGTTGCGTCCTCCTCTTCGCTCCAGAGCAGGACGGACAGGGAGCCCAAGCGTGGGTTGCCCATCTCGAGCGCGGCGTCTTCCTCGAGCACCAGGCTGGAACCCGCGGGCCACGGCGGCCTGTCGCGCGTGGAGCACTCCCGGAGCGCCCCGGTTTCGCGCTCGGCGGCCATGAACGATCGGATCACTGACAGTTGTTCCTCGAATAGTCCCACTCGGTTTTTCCACGCCTCTCAGGCGGCGCCGGCCGCCTCACGTACTCGCGGCTCATGCCACCGGGGCTCGCCCCGGATCCCGGGTCGTACCGAAAACAAGCCTCGCCTGCCGGTATTTCAACCCCCTCCAGGCCCCACCCATCGCCTTGACCCCGGCCCGGCGACCTGGAGACGAGCGGGAGCCGGCTCCTCAGGCCTGAACCCGGGACGTCAAGCGATGTCGTCGAGCCCGGCAAGAAGGGCCGCTCCAATGCAGGCGGCGAGCCTCTGGTCGTAAGGGAACTCGTCGTAAGTGCCGCTCATGCTCTCCTTGATTCGGTCGGCCACTGAAGAAATCCTGGCGACGCCGCCGGTCAGCGTGTAGCGGTCCCCCGCCGAGAAGCGGCGCGCCTGCGCCGAGACGATGCTGGCCACCGAGTCGCAAAGACCGGCCACTATGTCCGCCGGCTTCCGTCCGGCGTTCACGTGCGTGATGACCTCACTCTCGGCGAACACCCCGCACTGGCTGCTTATCGGAACGGGAGCCTCGGCGCTCCCGGCTGCTTCGTCGATTCCGTCGACGTCGATTCCAACGGCGTTGCTCATGACCTCGAGGAAGCGGCCGGAGCCTGAAGCGCACTTGTCGTTGCGCATGAAGTTGACCACGTCGCCGTCCTCGTCCAGCAGGATCGAGGTAATGCTCTGGCCCCCGATGTCAACCACCATGTTGATCTCGCTCAAGTAGTAGGCGCCGGCCGCCGCGACGCAGGTGACCGCGTCCTCCAGCAGGTCGTGCTCGCCCGCGTGCTCCGCGCCGCTCCCGGTGCAGGCCACGGCGCCCACTTCCTCGCGCGCGACCCCTGCTTCATCGAGCACTTCCCGGACCAGGTCGCCGATCTCGTTAGCTACGTTGCCTGTCGTGGGGATGATGCCGCTGGCGAGAAGCCGGTCCTCCCTCAAGAGCACGACCTTAGTCAGCAGGTTCCCTATGTCTATTCCCATCGTCAACACCGGCCGTCACCCGACCTCCGCGCCACAACCGCCGCGCCGTAAGCCCCTATCAACTGGGGGTCGATGCTGGGCGACACCATTCTCACGCCGAGCATCTTCTCGAGCTCGGCGCGCACCGCGATGTTCTTGGCCACGCCCCCTGTCATCATCACTTCCTTCTCGACGCCCACCCTCCGTACGAGAGCCATCACCCTGTCGGCCATCGACCTGGCGATACCGGCGGCCAGGTCGCTCTTGTCAACGCCTTTCTGGAGGTAGTGCAGGACCTCGGTTTCCGCGAAGATGCTGCACCGCGAACTCAGCTCGATCCTTCCCCTCGCGCGCAGGGCGAGCGGGCCGAGCTCCTCGAAGCCCACCCCGACGGTGCGGCTCATCACCTCGAGGAAGCGGCCGGTGCCCGCGGCGCACTTGTCGTTCATCACGAAGTTGACCATTTCCCCCGCGGCATCCATCCGTATGACCTTGGCGTCCTGCCCGCCGATGTCGACAATGGTGCGGACCTGCGGGGCCAGGGCATGCGCACCGATCCCGTGGCACGATATCTCGCTGATGTTGGCCTGTGCCAGGCCCTCCTCCTGGATCTTGTCGCGCCCGTACCCGGTGCTCACGCAATAGGTGATGTCACCCCAGGAGAGGTTGTGCTCATCGAGCAGTTCCCCCATCACACAGCGCGCGGAATCCAGGGGGTTGGGCTTGACCCTGATGCTGCGGGAGAGAAGCCTCACTCCTATTGACTTGAGCATCGGAGTCCGTCCGTCCTCGATCAGGATCGCCTGCGCGGTCAGCGACCCTACGTCTATTCCCGCGAATGGCATTCGATCACCGGTCCCGTTAACTCAAAGCTCCGGGGCCGTGCCCCGGAGCGCCGCCCGGGCGCCTATCCGCCCGCTTTCTTCCTGGCTCTCGCGGCGCGCGGTTTCGCGCCGCCTCTCTTCTTACTTTGTACCACGTTCTTGATGAACTGTTCGATGTCTTCCTGCAGCGCGCTCATCGGCGTCATACCGCTGAGCCAGGCGTCTCCCTGCAGCGAGAGCGTCGGGGCGCCCGCCCGATCCAGCAACTCCTTCGATACCATCGAAATGACGCTCCAGGTCTGCTTGCACGCGTGGTGCCCGCAGAATATCCCGCAGTCGGCCTTCATCTCCCTGGCCATGTGCACCGCGTCGTCGCTCCAGGTTACCGCCATGGAGTCGGCGCCCATCTGCTTGGTCATCGGGAAGGTGCGCGCCGCCTCGCAGATTCCGTCCAGCATCTCCTCCTTGCTGCCTGTTGGAATCGGCTCGGGGAAGAAAAGGTCCAGTATGTCGAACATGTAAGAGTAGCCCTGCTCCTCCATCCAGTTGAACAGACCCCCGTAGTCGATGTAGTACCCGACGTACAGCCAGGCACACCTCGCCAGCTCCCTGGCGGCGGGATACTCCCCGGCGGCGAGACGCCGCTCGGACTCCTCAACCATCACCTCCATGCAATCGACGGCTTCCTGCCTGCCCCACATCGTGAAGCGCGAGCCGTAGACGAAGAACGAGAACAGGTTGGGGACCGGGCACGGTGAGTTCTTCTTGAGCTCCCAGATCCTGTAGTGAAGCTCGGCCGCCTTGTTGCATTTCTCGACAACGTCGCGGAGCCGGTCCTCGCTGATGGTCTCCCCCAGGAACTCCTCAAGGTCCGCGACCAGCGAGTAGAAGTTCTTGCGGTACTGCTCGATGCCACGCTCGGTGTCGTCGACCGGCTTCTCCAGGATGAACTGCGGGACGCCCAGGTAATTCGCGGCGAACTCGTGGATCTTGGAGTTCGCGTCGCACGCCCCGGCCGTGGAAGAAATAATGGCGTCGGCCTCGAAGTCGTCTCCCGTCAGCATCGAGCCCAGCTCGATCGTGCTGGAGGAGCACAGGTGATCGGGTATGCCCAGTCCCATGGCGTAGTCCCAGTAGCGATGGCCCTTGCCCTGCGTAGCTCCCGCGCCCAGGGAAGTCAGCACCTCGCTGGTGAGAGGTACCGCGCCCTCGAAAGCGTGAACCAACTCCGGCACGAAGTTGAAGGGCACGAAGATGACCTTCCTGCCGGAGGCTTTCGCCTCCTTGGCTTCGCGCATCCAGGACGCGATCATCTTCAGGTACGAGATGCTTGCGCGCCTCACCCGACGGGACAGGAACCCCTCGAGGGTCTCGACCACGTCCGACGGCATCAGGGCGATCACGCCCCTGACCTCCTCGTCGCTCAAGTCGTCGGGGATGGCCTCGACCATCTCCATCATCTGGTAGACCCTGCCGAAAAGGCCCTCGGGCACCCTGGGCGCCCCAGGCGTTACGGGCATATGAAACCTCCACTTACGCGCCCGCGGCCTCGCGCTCCGCGCGGGACCCGTGTCGGGGTCCGGGCGGGCACTATCTACTTGCGTCTTATCTTTCTGCGCCCCGATCGTTTCGGGGCTACTACCGTCTTGACGAACTCTTCGATCTGCTCCTGGATAACGCCAATGGGGGTCGTGCGCTTCAACCACGAGTCGGCCTGCAGGATCAACAGTGGGACACCCACCCTCCTGTCAAGCTCCTCCCGGAGAATGGACGCCGCGCTCCAGGTCTGCTTGCAGGCGTGGTGCCCCGGGTAAATCGCACAGTCCGCGTTCAGTTCGCCCACCGCGAGGATTACGTCGTCGCACCAGCCCATCGCCATCGAGGGGGCTCCCATCTGCCTGGTCATCGGCATGTTGGAGGCTTCCTCGGCCATGCCGTCGAGCATCGTGTCCATGCTCGTGGTGTCGATCGGCTGCGGGAACAGCATGTTCAGCCCGTCTCCCAGGTATGCGTAGCCCTGTTCGTCCATCCAGTTGAACATCCCGGCGAGGTCGAAATAGAAGGACGTGTACGTCAGGATGCAGCGGGCGATCTCCCGCTCGGTGGGGTACGCGCCGGCCTGCAGGTTTCTCTTTGACACGTCCACCATTACCCGCATCATCTCTTCCGCCTGGGGAGTCCCCCACATCGAGAAGCGGCACCCGTAGGTGTAGAGGGAGAAAAGGGCCGGGACCGGGTGCGGCACGGCCTTGTGTAGCTCCCACAGCTCCATGTATAACTCGGTGGACCTGTTGTGCGACTCCACGACCCGTCGCACCTTCTCTTCGGTAAGCTCTTCGCCGAAGAACTCCTCCAGCTCCCTTATCAGGGTTCTGTAGTTCCTGCGGTTTAGCTTTACGCCCCTTTCCGTGCCGTCCACCGGCTTCTCGAGCATGAAGAGCGGAATATCGTGGAAGTTGGCCACGAACTCGTGGGTCTTCGAGTTGATGTCGCACGAGCCGACGGCCGCCGAGACTATCCCCTGGGGCTGGAAATCGTCGCTCCCCAGCATCGAGCCGATCTCGATCGAGTTGGAGGAGCATATGTGGTCGGGAAGCCCGAGCCCGAGGGCCATGTCGTAGTAGCGCTCCCCCTGGCCCTCCAGTGCCACGACCCCGAGGGTCGAGAGGACCTCGCTGGTTACGGGAAAGGCACTGTCGAACGCGTGTATGAGCTCGGGTGGGAAACAGAAGGGAACCAGTATGGATTTCTTTCCCTCGGCCCGGGCGTTGCCCGCGTCCTTGAGCCATCCGGCCAGCAGGCGCATGAAAGCCAGGCTGCCCTCCCTCACCCGCGGGATCAGCATCGCGCCGAGGGAGTTGGCGGCGTCGGGGGGAAGGAAGCCCAACAGGCCCGCTATCTCCTCGTCGCTCATGGTGCCCGGGAGCATGTCTATGACCTCGAACAGCTCAGCCACGCGGTCGAACATCCCGTTCCTAGCGCGGGTTGTCGCCTGGTTCATCGCCTGCCTCCTATCCTCTCGAGGAAAGCCTGCACGCGCGTCCGTATGCGCCCTATGTCCGCCTTCGATCCGTACTCCTTCTCCAGTTGCAGGACGGGGATGTCACGCTTCTCGAGGTCGAGGCGGAGCTGTACGTTGTCCACACCGTGCACGTCGCAGAACTTGTTGTGCATCAGGACCACCCCGTCAACGTTCGCTTCGCCCGCGGCCTTCAGGACAAAGTCCCTGCGCCGCCGGTAATCGTCGTACATCCTGGGGCACAGGAGGTCTTTCAGGTACGTTCCGGCGATGGCGCCCACCGGGTCGCCCCCGGTCTCTATGGGACTCCAGAACGCGCGGGCTCCGTAGCACAGCGCGTCCGCTACAATAAGGCCGCCGACGTCCTCGATCTCCCTGATGAGCTCGGGCTCATCGCTTGCCGCCCCGCCGAGCATCAAACGGGCGCGGTAGCCGGTGATCGAGTTGTCCCTGCGCTCCTCGATCGCGGCGTCGGCGAGCTCGATGAACCTGTCGGCGGGAACCGCGGATGCCAGCAGGAACATCGAGAGGGCCTCGGTACCGGTGAAAGCCGGCCCGTCGCCCTTGCGCATGTCGTAAACCCTGCGTAGCCTGTCACGCACCGCTTCCTGGCGCTGGATTGCCCGGGCAAGGTCGTCGTCGGAGATCTTGACGTCGAACGCCTCCTCTAACGCCCCGCGGAACAGTGCGACCTCCTCCTCGAAGTAGCTCATGGCGTCCCCGGTGGTCTGGTGGGGCACCTTCACGTAGTGGAAGAACGGCGAGGGACTGGCGTACTGCCAGTTCTCGAACATGCCGCGCAGGTGGTCGCAGCCGTTGGTCTCC
>CAZAIS010000150.1:0-6591 GCA_964485255.1 uncultured Acidimicrobiales bacterium
AAGGAAACCTCGAGGACAGCGCGATGGCCACGTTCGCGGGCAGCGTCCACGGTGTCGTAGTCCATATCAACAAGGATACCGGCAGCCCCTGCCGGGTGAGAGGCGGAAACTCGTCCTCCAGCAGGAACCGCACGAAAATCGAATAGGAATCCTTGTCCTCGTACTCGATCTCCGCCTCTGCCAGGGCGGTGACGCAGGTGGTGCACCAGTGGACCGGCTTCCGTCCCCGGTAAATGAGGCCCCTCCGGTATAGCTCGGCGAAAACATCGATATTCGTCGCCTCGTACTCGGGGTCGAGGGTAAGGTACGGTTTCTCGTAGTCGCCGAGCACCCCTAGGCGCTTGAACTGCTCCGCCTGTCTCGAGACGAAGCCCAGCGCGTAATCCCTGCACTTCTTCCTCAGCTCTATCTTGCCTATGCGCGAATCCGGGCCCAGCCGCTTGGTCACCTCGTGCTCGGTCGGAAGCCCGTGGCAGTCCCAGCCGGGGACGTAAGGGCACCTGTAACCCCTCATAGTCTTGTACTTGATCAGTATGTCCTTGAGTATCTTGTTGTACGCGGTCCCCACGTGTATATCACCGTTCGCGTACGGCGGCCCGTCATGGAGAACCCATAGCTCTCGACCTTCCGTCCTGGCGAGGATCCGTTCGTACAGATTCATCTCCACCCAGCGGTTCATTATCTCGGGCTCCCGCTTGGACAGGTTTCCCTTCATTGGGAAATTCGTTTTGGGGAGGTTAAGCGTATTCTTGTAGTCCATGTTCCCTTTAATCATACGGCGGCCTCGGGGCCGCCGCTAAGCGAATAATTCCCTTAATTACGGGCTTTCTCGACAATTGCTAAGATAGCATTCATGTATGGGGGTGTCAAAGAAACGTCCCGTTGTCCTGATGCTCCACCCGCCAACCGCCCGGCGTCCGTCAGGTCGCGGCGCCCTCGCCGGGTAAACCTCCCCCGCCGTTCAGCAGGAACAGCCTTATCGCGTTGAGCGCCGCGTTCGTCGCTATGTTCCTGACCATGTTGCGCCCGCCGGGAAGGCGCCTCTCCAGTGAGATCTCGCCTCCCTGGTGAGACAGAGCGATCGCGACAGTGCCTGCGGGCTTTTCCTCTCCTGCGGTGGACGGCCCGGCTACCCCGGTGGTCGCGACCGCCAAGTCGGCCCCGAATAGCGTTCGCGCGCCGCGTGCCATGGCTTCCGCCACCGGCCTGTTGACCGCGCCACGCTCCAGCAGCTCCGCCGGCACTTCAAGAATCCCGGTCTTCTGCGCCGTGTCATAGGCGACTACCCCTCCCAGCAAGTACCCCGAGCTTCCCGGAACGTTCGCCAGCCTCGCCGCCACCATCCCCGCGGTGACGGATTCCGCCGTTGCAACCGTCAATCCGCGATCTCGAAGCATCTCGCCTACCGCCTCCTCCATGGACTTGTCGTCCAGGGCGTACGCGAGGCTGCCGACCCTCTCGATCACCTTCTCCTGCTCCACATCGAGCAGCGCGAGGGTTTCCCGTTCGTCGGTGCCGGTCGCGCTCAGCTTTATGACGATCGGGCCGTCCTTCACCAGGAACCCGTATGAAACCGGTCCGGCGCCGATGCGGTCTGCTACCAGGCCCGCGACGTCCGATTCGCCCATGCCGAAAGTCATTATCCGCCTTGTCGCCGACACTGTCCGGCCCGGGAATCGTCTCTTGAGCTCCGGCATGACGGCGGACGCCATCATCGACTCCATCTCACGCGGAACGCCGGGCAGAACCGCTATGAACGCTCCTTGATACTCGAGCATGAAACCCGGAGCCGTGCCTCCGGCGGTTGGAACCTCGGTAGCGCCGGCCGGCAGGTACGCCTGCTTCAGATTCTCCTCGCGCATGGTCCGTCCGAGCGCCTCGAAAAAAGCCTTGAGATGCTTTTCGATGTGTTGATGGAATACCAGCTCGAGCCCCGCCGCCCTTGCCACGGCCTCGGTCGTCAGGTCGTCAGAGGTGGGACCAAGCCCCCCCGTGGCGATAACCACGTCATAAGAAGCGGCAAGCGCCTCAACCTCTTTCGCTATCGCGTCCGTCTCATCCGGCACCGTGACGTGCCGCAGGACCTTGAAACCCGCCTCGCCGACTGAAGCGGCGATCGAGCGGAGATTGGTATCCAGGACTTCACCCGACAGGAGCTCGTCCCCGATCGCGAGGACGGCTATCAGTGGTGAGCCGCCCCTCATGGCCCCGCGGGTCCGCTCCCGGCGCCCGTCCCGTCTTCCGCCGTCCCGCCTTCAGGCCGGGCGTGCCGCCCGAATATCTCGCGGCGCGCCCTGAAGACGTAGTCAACACCCGAGTAGATAGTGATGGCGGCCATCGCGTAGACGAGCGTCTGTACCCACCAGGTGCCCGCGCTCCCCGGGAAGAAGATCAGAACGCAGACGACTATTATCTGCGTGAACATCTTGGCTTTTCCCGACCATGACGCCGGAAAGGATATTCCCTTCCTCGCGCCGACGATTCGTATCACCGATATCAGGATTTCCCGGGCTACCACTACCAGTACCACCCACATCGGAAGCAGCACGGGGGGCGTCTTCCAGCCCACGTACCAAAGCGCGATCATGACGGGTATCATCAGCAGTTTGTCCGCGAGCGGGTCGAGGAACTGCCCGAGCTTCGTAACGGCGTCATTCTTGCGCGCGTAGTACCCGTCGGCCTTGTCGGTGAGAGCGGCCAGTACGAAGACTATCCCGGCTGCCAGTGTATTGGAGGTCCCCCAGGGGAGGTCGCCCTTGTACAGCAGCAGCAGAATCACAACCGGGGCGAGCGCCACCCGCAACGCGGTCATAAGGTTCGCGGGAATGAACCATTTTCCGTTGACAGCCGCCTGTGCGAGCCCTGACAATCCGTTATATTTCTCCGACAAGATCAAGCCCTTCGTGTCCGGTGATGAGTGCCGGAAGGAAATCCCCCGGAACCGCACCCGCGCCGCGCCGCGACGTCCTCCTCAAATAGATCAGACCGTCTACAACGGGGGCTTCGCGATACGATCGCCCCACCAGGTCGTAAGGCTCAATCTCACAGAAATCATCGGCGACGACTTCCATTCGCCGGCCGATCCATTTCCGCAGGCTCTCCGCCTCTATTGCGTCCTGGGTTTCGACCACCATATTATAGCGCGAAATTGCTACGTCCAATGGGACGGCGCCGTCCAGCTCCGCTGCGGGCGTCCCTTCCTCAGGCGAAAACACGAACGCTCCGAGCCAGTCTAACCTGGCCCACCGCACGAACGTCAGCAGTTCCCTGAAATCCTCCTCGCTTTCGCCCGGGTAACCCACCATGACCGTAGACCTGATAGACGCGTCCGGGATACGAAGCCTGATCCTCGAGATAACCCGCATGAACTCCTCCGCGTTCCCCGGCCTGCCCATCCGCCGGAGAACGCGTTCGCTGGCGTGCTGGAAAGGAATGTCGAAGTATTCGCATATGGTTTCGTTCGACGCTACCTCCTCGATGAGCCTATCCGTCACGCCTCCAGGTTGCAGGTACAGCAGCCTGAGCCACCTGACCGACGGAACGCGCGTGATCCGAGCGGCGAGAGACGCCAGGTCTCCGCCTTCCGCGCCGGTCAAGTCCTTCCCGTAGGACGCGAGGTCCTGGGCCAGCAGCACCACTTCCCTGTAACGGCCCCCTGCCAGCCTTTCGACCTCCTCTACGATCTCCCGGATGGCCCGGCTGGCGAAAGGCCCCCGGATCGACGGTATGGTACAGAACCTGCACGCCCGGTCACACCCGTCCGATATCCGTACCAGCAGGGTTGCGTTCTCCGATGAATCTATAGTCCTGGCCCCTCGCGACCCGGTGGGCGTGTAACAGCCCTGATGCCTTTCGCCTCCATGCAGGGCTCCGAGGAGTGCTGCCTCCAGCTCCTCCGGCCACGGGCGTCCTATCACGGCGGCGAGCTCCGGCATCTCCTCCAGGAGCGCGGACCCGTATCGCTCGGCCATGCATCCGAGCGCGATTACCGGCCGCCCCTCAGCGAGCTCGTGCAACTCCAGCATCGTATCGATACCCTCGTCGCAGGCTTCGGCTATGAACCCGCAGGTCATTACCAGTATCACGTCCGAGCGATCGATCGCGCTGCTCTCCACCATTCCGGCTGAAGCGAGCCGGCTCCTGACCAGGTCGGATTCGACCTCGTTCCTGAAGCAACCCAGGGTGACAAGCATGTAGCTGCGTCCTTCGAGGTCCCCACCGGGTTCTGCGCTCACGCGGGGCCGTTCCATGTGTTCCTTTTCGTGCAGCCGCGCTCTGCGGCGCCCGCCCGGAGGCGTCGGCGGCCCTCTGCGAGGGTCCGCGCCCTAGCGGTAATTAGTAAACTGGAGGGGAAGTCCGAAGTCGTGTTCCTTGACGGCTTTGATTACCGCGTGCAGGATGTCCTTGCTCTTGCTCGAGACGCGCACCTGGTCCTTCTGTACTGAGACGTTTACTTTCTTGTCGATGCCCTTGACGAACCTGGTGATCTCGCGCGCCTTGTCCTGGTCGATTCCCTGAAGCACTTTCGCCTCGCGCTTAAGCGTACCTTTCGGCCCGGGCTGAACCGGGCCCCAGGCGACGGCTTTGATCGGCACCTCGCGCCTTACGAGACGCGTCTCGATTACCTCCAGTATGGACTGCAGGTGAAACTCGTCCGCGGAAAACACTGTTATCGTCTCGTGGCCGCCCTCGATCCTCGAGCCGGTGCCCTTGAAATCGAACCGGTTGTCTATCTCCTTGCGCGCCTGGTTCAAGGCATTGTCGAGCTCGGGGAGGTCCACCCTGCTGACTATATCGAACGAGCTCTCACCGGAAGCCACCTCAATCCTCCTCGAGCTTGAAGTCGTCGACGAGCCTCTTCATCTCTATGGAGAGTCGTGCCAGCTCCTGGATCGAAGCCCTCATCTCCTCCATCGATGCCGTCTGCTGGTTTGCGGCGGCGGACGCCTCCTGGGTGCCGGCGGCGGCCTGCTCTGCTATCGCCGCTATGTCGTGAGAGGCCTTTACGACCCGCTCGGATCCTTCCTTCTGGGCTTCGGTGGCCCTGTAGACCGAATCCGCGCCCCCCGCGATATCCTCCACGATTTGCGCCACGTGCGTCAACGCGTCAAGCGTGGACTGTATTACTTCTATCGAGCTCCCGATGATCTCTTTGCTGGTGTCAACGGCCTTGAGGGCCTTGCTCGTCTCCCCCTCGGTATCCCTGATCATCTTCGAGATCTGGTCCGCCGCCTTCCGGCTGCTCTCCGCCAGGCTCCTTACCTCCTCGGCGACGACCGCGAATCCTCTTCCGTGCTCCCCGGCCCTGCTGGCCTCGATTGCCGCGTTCAACGCGAGCATGTTCGTCTGCTCGGATATGTTGGTTATGACGTCAACAATGAGGCCGATCTGCATCGAGCGGTCCCCGAGCCCATGCATGATCTCCGCCACGTTGTCCATGGCCTGCTGCATCTCCTGCATCTTGGTGGCGGCTTCCTCCGCGTTTACGGACCCGGCCCTGGCGATCTCGTTCGCGGCCTTTCCCGTCTCGGCCGACGCTCTCGCCTGCTCGGCAACGTTTGACGCCATCCCCGCTATCTCGTTGATGATTTCGGACGTCTCCTCCACCGCGCGCGCCTGGGATTCGGCACCCTTCGATATCTGCTCCACGGTCGATGAGACCTCCTCTGCCGAGGCCATTACCTCCTCGGAGGAGGACGCCAGCTCTTCGGCCGTCGCGCTGACCAGGGTGGATGCCTCCCTGAGCTTTTCGAGCAGCACCCTCAGGCCGTTCAACATGGCGTTCTCGGCTTCTATGAGCAGGCCGACTATGTCGCTGGATCCGGACTGGAGGCGGCCGGTCAGGTCTCCCGCGGCCACCCGGTTCGAGAAGTCTATGACCGGGTTCAGCGCGGAGTTGAAGGACCGCTGGAAGAACCAGACGTATACCGCTTCACCGAATATGACTCCCACGAGCAGGATCAGCGACACGTAGACAAGCGAGGTCTTGGAAAGGTTGGTAAAAAATATCATCAACGGTATCACTATTGCCAGCGATACGAACCCGTGCAACGAGCCTATGATTATGGTCTTCCACTTGATGCTGAGATTTCTAATCAATACGAGTACGTCCCCGGTTCGGTCAACCGCCAAGGCTCCTGATCTTTTCGGCCACGTCCGTTCCGGTCTCTTTCCCGGAGAAGAAGGAGACCGATTTCTCTATATGGGCGGCGAGTTCGGCCAAGTTGCCTGTCGTAAGGGTATCAGGCGAGGCACCGATCAGCTCGCAGTTCTTCTTGACCGTGGCCTTGGCGATGAAGTCACCTACAGCGGACGCAAGAATCTTCTCGACCTGCTGCGCCAGAGGATTGGCCAAATCGAACCTCCCATCTCGCTCCACACCGTTAACCCACCTGGTCGCCGCTCAGGTCCAAGACTGGGATAAGATTATCAATACGGGAAAATATGTGCAACAGAACCGGCGCCGGGACCTTCCGGTCCTGTCGGAAAAGCTGCTCCGGGCGCTATTCGACAGGCCCGGACACTCCCGACTTTCGGCCCTACGAAGCCTCTGGCGGAACAACGATACCGGCGCAACCCGGTGTTAGGGTC
>CAZAIS010000151.1:0-6561 GCA_964485255.1 uncultured Acidimicrobiales bacterium
AACCGCGGCACGTCGAGACAGCGCGTGACCGGTGCCCCGGTGCATTACGGTGGACTGCCCGGCGGGCGGGATCCGCCCCGTGACCAGGGCTACTTCCTCTTTTTCAGTGACTCCTGCAGGGCCTCGATCCTGGTCTTGTTGTCGTCGGACCCGATAAACGACCTGAAGAGCCACTCCTGTGTCTTCATCGCCGTATCGAGGCCCTGGTCCAGGACGCTGATGCTCAACTGCTTGGTTTCGGCCAGGCACTCCCGGTTGTATGCCGCCATCTCGCGCGCGATCTTCATGACGGACTCGACCACTTCGCCGGTCGGAAAGATCCTGCTAACGTACCCTATCCGGAACGCCTCCTCCGCGTCGAAGATCCTCCCGGTAAGGGCGATCTCCCTGGCGTTGCCCAGGCCCACGATCCTCCAGAGCGGATCGAGCAACGGGTTGAGCGACAGGACGACCTCGCGCTGGCCGAACTTGGCGCGCTCCGACGCGTAGCGAATGTCACACATGAGGGTCAGGTCGAAACCGCCCGCTATCGCCGGGCCGCCGACGGCGGCGATGACCGGTTGCCTGCAGAATTGTATGGCCCGGTATGCGCTGTGGAAGAGGGCGGTGAACTCCTCGTTTGAGACCTTGTCAATTGTCTTGATGTAATCGAGATCGAAGCCCGCCGAGAACATCTTCTCCCCGCCGGTCAGGACGACCACGTTCACTCCCTCGTCCGCGCTCAACCCGGCGAAAACCGTTTCGATCTCCGAGAGGACCTCGGGTGAAAGCGAGTTGCCCTTTTCGGGACGGTTGATCGTCACCGTCGCGACCCTGTCGGCTGTCGATACGAGCAGATGCTTGATCTCCATGATCCCCTCCTGGTATCCCGGCGCCTCTCGCGGGCTCAATGAAGGATATCAGAGGTGGTTTTTGCCGGGCAATCGGGCATGTGCACTGCATTGCTTGACCATCTTGTTCCATGGGTCCACTATCGGAAGTGCGGCCCGTTAAAACGCCCCGAATCATCAGTCTCCCGGTCAGGAGTCCGATTGCTCGAAAAGCTCGGGTGTCCCGGCCCGAACCGAAAGAATCCCGGAAACTGGACTGTGAAAAGTCTTTGTTCGGCGCTCCGGCGCCGGGAAGGAGGTGGCCGTCGTGTACGCCCGCGTTTTCAAGGTGAAGGTTGACACCGGCAGGATCGACGACGGTGTCGAGATCTACGAGGACGGCTACGTCCCCGCGGCCAACCAGCAGGAGGGGTTCCTGGGCGCCATGCTTCTCGGGAACCGCGAGACCGGCAGGGGAATGGCCATCAGCATGTGGCAGAGCGAGCAAGCCGCCAGGGCAACGGAGCAGAGCGGCTTCGTGCAACAGGTGCTTGGCAGGTTCACCGAAATACTCACCGAAGCGCCCGAAATGGAAGGCTTCGAGATCATGGTGAGGGCCTTCTGAGCGAAGCGGGTCCCCGGCCGGTATAGTTGTATTTCCCTGCGGCCCGTCAGGAATGCCACCGCCGGCATGAGGCGCCGTATCGGGTTGGCGGACCGTGGCGGCCTCGCCGCTACCCGGCTATTATTAGCGGCGTGGTGCCATTGCGCGCTCGGAAGGACGACCATGCTCAGATACCACCACGTCGGGATACCGACCGACGAGCCGAAGGAAGGCGAATACTACAACGTTGAGCTGAAGTTCCACGCTACCAGCTTCGACAGCAACCCTTACGGGATCGAATGGATGCGTTTCGAGCCCGGCTGCCGGATTCCCATGCTCGTGCGGACGACAGCGCACGTCGCGTTCGAGGTCGACGACCTCGAGAGCGAGCTGGAGGGCAAGGAAGTGCTCATCGAGCCCAACAGCCCCTCGGAGGGTGTCGTCGTCGCGTTCATAGTCGAAAACGGCGCGCCGGTCGAGTTGCTCCAGATAGACCGCGGCCGGGTCAGCGGCACGCCGCCGGGAGGGCCGGTTCAGACCCAGGGCCTTTAATCCGCGGTCTCGGTTTCGGGGACCTTGGGCTTTCGAAGGAGCGGGACCAGGACGAACACTCCCAGGAACTGGGTAAGGAAGAAGTAGAGCACGGGGTTCCTGCCCCTCTTCTTCGCGGCCCGGTACGCGATCAACGCTTCGAGAAAGTGCATGACCGCGAGCTGCCTCACGGCTTTCTTGAGCTTATCCGTATTCTCCATCTCCGCTCCTTCTTACGGTTGAACGGCCGGGTCGCTTCCCCGGGGGGGCGCGTTCACACTTCCCTTCGTGGCGAAGCTATCCCGGCCACCGCGACCGCCAACCCTATACCGCCGGAGATCATCACCATCCAGAGACCGACACCGATCGAAACCATGGGGTCCAGATCAACCGCGTCGTAGATGCCGATGGCGGCGGCTATCGCGCACAGCACCGCCGCGATTATAAACGGCCACCTTGCCTTCAAGACCGCGCCGACCGCGAAAAACGCCAGCGCCAGCAGCGCGGCGATCATGGTTATGACACCGTCCCCGCTCAGGCCGCCCTTACTCTGGCTGAAACCCAGGATGGAAACCGTCGCCCACGGCAGGGCTGACCCTATCGCCGCGATCACCATCGCCAAGGCACCCGCCGCGCCGGATACCAGTGCGCCCATGCTCTGCTTCCGAGCGGCGCCCGGGGCAGTCAGCGGTCCGGCGGGCGGCGCGGGAACGACGCCGGGCGGGGGCGCCTGAGGCGTCCCGGGGAAAGCACCGGGCGGCGCCGGGGCCTGGGGCGCCGGTGCCGGGGTCCCGGGGGGCGCCTGGCTTCCGGGGGGCGCCTGGGCCGGGGTCCCGCAGGAAGGGCAGAACCTGTTCTCTTTCATGTCCGCACCGCACTTGGGGCAGAATGCCACAACCATCACCTCGTCTCAGGCCGGTAGGACTCGACGGCTCAATAGTGAATTCTATCACCTGGTCCCCGGTGGCGCTGGCGTGTTCCCGATTGGCGGCCGCCGGGCGCGCGCATATAATTTTCCACAGCCGGGAACCGCGCGTCGGCCGTCGCTCCGGATGGAGTCCCGGTTGGCTTTCACAACAGCCGCGGGAGCGCGGCATGCTCGAGGAGGCTGAGGTGGGTTTTACCGACGAGACCGCTTTCATGGACGCCGCCGACCAGGCCGGGCTGGTTGCGAGGGGTGAGGCCACTCCCCTCGAGCTGGTGGAAGCGGCCGTCGAGCGCGCCCGGAAGACGGGTCCCGGGCTCAACGCGCTCGTCACCCCGATGTTCGAGATCGCCAGGGAGCGGGCGGCGGGACCTCTCCCCGATGGTCCCTTCAAGGGTGTGCCTTTCATCCTGAAGGACCTCCTGGCGGGTTACGCGGGGGTCCGCATGACATTCGCCTCCCGCTTTCTGGCCGATTACGTCCCGGACCACGACAGCGAGCTGGTGACGCGCCACAAGGCCGCGGGCCTCGTCACCATCGGAAAGGCAAACGCCTCCGAGCTGGGGATCCTGCCCGCCAGCGAGCCGGAGCTCTTCGGCCCGTGCCGCAACCCGTGGAACCCCTCGCTGAGCACGGGAGGCTCCAGCGGGGGTTCTGCGGCCGCCGTCGCGGCCGGCGTGGTCCCGATGGCCCACGCCAACGACGCCGGCGGCTCCATAAGGATTCCCGCCTCCTGCTGCGGGGTCTTCGGCCTCAGGCCGACCCGCGGGCGCAACTCGTTCGCCCCGGACGCCGGCGACGTCATGAGCGGCCTGGTCGTGGAACACGCCGTAACGCGCTCGGTGCGCGACAGCGCGATCCTGCTCGACGCCACCTGCGGGCCGGCCCCGGGCGACCCTTACTACCCGCCGCCGCCGGCGCTTCCGTACGCGAAAGAGGTCCGGCGCGATCCCGGCCGGCTGCGTGTAGGATTCACCGTGAAGCCACCTGTCCCCACTGAAGTACACGGCGACTGCGTGAAGGCCGTCGAAAGCGTCGCGGGACTCTGCGAGGAGCTGGGCCACGACATCGAAGAGATGGTTGTCGAGCTGGACGCCGCCGCCGTGACCCGGGCCTTCACCACCGTTTACATGTCGGGCGCGGCCTGGACCGTGGACGCGATGGCCATGCTGACGGGTAATACCCCCTCGCAGGATCTTCTCGAGCCGCTGACCTGGGCGATGCGGGAGGCGGGGCGCTCGATTTCCGCGAGCGATTACCTGCTGGCGGTAACGACCCTCCAGGGCATGGGGCGCGCCGTCACCGCCGCATTCGCGCCTTACGACGTCGTTCTCACCCCTGTCATCACGCGGCCGCCGTACCCGCTGGGCACGTTCGACTCGCCCCCCGGCAACCCCATGCTGGGCCTCATCCGGGCGGCGGACCTGGTGCCGTTCACGGTCATAGCGAACTTCACGGGCCTGCCGGCGATGTCCGTGCCGCTGTACTGGAACGGCGAAGACCTTCCGGTCGGGACACAGTTCACCGGCAGGTACGCGGACGAGGCCACGCTGTTCAGGCTGGCCGCGCAACTGGAGGAAGCCCGGCCCTGGGCGGGCCGAGTCCCGCCGCTTTCCGCAACGACGGCGCCGGCCGGATAGACTGGGAGGAGCAATGAAGAAGCCTACGAGCGAACCGATGTTCAACGCCCAGGATTTCCCCGTAAGCGTCGTGCGCATGTCGATCCTGAAAGGGACCGGGGTCGACCTCGACGAGCTCAGGGACAAGCCGCTGATAGCGGTCGTGAACTCGCACTCGGAAATGAACACCGGACACATGCACCTGCGAGGCCTCGCCGACCGCGTCAAGGAGGGGGTCCACGCGGCCGGGGGCATCCCCTTCGAGTTCGGCGTGCCGGCGCCGTGCGACGGCCTCACCGAGGGCAACGAGGGAATGCGCTTCGTGCTCCCGCAGCGGGAGCTGATTGCCGATATCGTCGAGACCCACGTGCGCAGCATGCTCTTTGACGGCATGGTGCTCATCGCGTCCTGCGACAAGGTCATCCCGGGGATGATAATGGCCGCGGCGAGGCTCGACCGTCCCACCATATTCCTGACCGGCGGGCCGGGCGCCTGGCAGATCCGCTTCTCACCGCGCAGGGAGCACAGCGTGGACCACAAGGACTACGACGACCTTGTGGCGAAGCTCGAGTGCGCCACCTGCGCCACGTGCGGGTCCTGCGAGCTCATGGGAACCGCGAACACGTTCCAGTGCGTGGCCGAGGCGCTCGGGCTCGCCCTGCCGGGCTCGGCCGCGGTGCCCGCGTTCCACTCAGAGAAGCTGCTGTTCGCGCGCCGGGCGGGCAAACGCGTCGTCGAGATGGTCGACGAAGGCCTCACCTGCCGCAGGATACTCACTCATGCGTCGTTGCGTAACGCCCTGGTGGTGGACCTCGCCATCGGCGGCTCCACCAACAGCGCCCTGCACCTTCCCGCCATAGCCAACGAGCTCGGGATCGACCTTCCGCTGGAGCGCTTCAACGAGCTCAACAGGGTAATCCCCACCCTTCTTTCCATGTCCCCCAACGGGCACCACGGAATGATCGACCTGTACAGGGCCGGCGGCGTGCCCGCCGTCATGAAAGTGCTCGCGGACGACCTCGACCTCGATACGGTCAACGTTACCGGCGGCACGCTCGCCGAGGTCGTTGACGCCGCGCAGGTGATGGACGAGGAGGTGATCCCGCCCAGGGAAAGGCCGTTCCAGCCCGAGGGCGGCACCTGCGCGCTTTTCGGGAACCTGGCGCCCGACGGCGCCGTGGTCAAGCAGTCGGCGGTCGAGGCGGACCTCCTCGAATTCCGGGGACCGGCCCGCGTCTTCGAGTCCGAGGCGGACTGCCTGCGCGCGGTCCGGGAGAGAAGCCTGGCGGAGGGCGAAGTCCTCGTCATCAGGAACGAGGGGCCCAAGGGAGGTCCCGGCATGCCCGAGGCCCTCGCGGTGACAATGGCGCTCGAGCTGCACGGGTACAGTCGCGTCGCGCTGGTCACCGACGGCAGGTTCTCCGGGGCGTCGGCGGGCCCGTGCGTGGGCCACGTATCGCCTGAGTCATTCGCGGGAGGTCCCATCGCGGCCGTGCGGGACGGCGACGAGATCTCGATCGACATACCGGAGCGCCGGCTCGACGTAGACCTGACCGAGACGGAAATCGCAAGCCGCCTCGAGGCTTGGACGCCCCCCGAGCGCCCGGTTCCCGAGGGGTACATGCGGCGTTACGTGAAACATGTGGGCTCCGCGGCGCGAGGCGCCGTGCTCGACTGATTCCCCGGCCGCCCGGGGATCTCACGAGGGGACATCGGGCAGCTCGCCGGCCGTATCCGGGCAGGCGGAGGGACGCCGTTCAAGGGGCCGCCTCTGGCGCCTCGCGCCCGCGGGTGCTATGCTCATCGCCGGGTGCGGCGTGAGGTTTGTCAGGTTTTCCGATGGCATTGATGGTGCGGCATGCCAGGGAGAAATCTTCGCATACTCATAGTGGAAGACGATCCGGTTTTCGCGACGGCGCTGGAGCTCAGGATCGGTGCCGACCACAACGCGGAGTACCGCCACGCGACCGATTGCCCCTCGGCGATCGAGGAATGCCGGTTCACGAGGTTCGACCTGGTGACCCTCGATTACCGCATACCGGGAGGCGACGGCCTTCAGCTCCTCTCGGAGAT
>CAZAIS010000152.1:0-6550 GCA_964485255.1 uncultured Acidimicrobiales bacterium
CCGGGCGCGCGGTGAGCGGGCTTCGACGCCTCGAGGTTGAATCGACCCGCGTCGTTTGACATCAAGCGATACGGTCATTAGAATCCCAGCCAATCGCATATTTCGCTCCGGGTCCGCATGCCTAAGGCCTCGGCTATGGGTGCGGACCGACAGGGTGTAATCGGAAACGATTGCGCCTCCCGTGTTTGGAAAGGAGGGGATCGGCATCAGGGTTTCACACCTGCCCGCTGACGCCGGGTTTGATCGAGCGCCGGCGTCAACCGCATCTTTAACCACCGTTATGGATTCACCGGCACGGGGTTCCCGGACCGGCATTCGCGCTACGGAATCACGTCTGGAAAACGGTCTCCGCCCGGGGATGGACTGCCGGACGGGCTCCGGGTTCGGGCGGTCGCGCGCCCGCGGGAAGCACGTCGCGGCGCCCTCCCTCGCGGCGCTCCTCGCGCTCGCGCTGCTGGCGGCCGCCCTGATTCTCCCGTGGGCGGTAAACACGCCGTGCCGTGCCGCAGACACTGTTACGCTTTCCCTGCCGGAGGTTCGCGCTCTGCCCGCATTCACCGGCCACTACGGTTTCATCAAGCAGGGTGAGCCGTTCCCTTACTTCGAGGCCGATTATACCGGGGTCCCTCTCGACACGATCCTCGAGGAGAAGCTGAACCTCGCGCCGGGAGCCGCGCAGGTGGTCGTTCGGGGCAAAGACGGGTATTCCGCTACCCTGAGCCTTGACAGGGTCAGGGCCGTGCACCCCAATGGACTGAAGGTCATAATCGCGCACTCGAAGTGGGGGATGCCCCTCATCGACGACGAAGGGCCGTTCCGTCTCGTGGTGCCCCAGGCGACGGCCGGTACCCACGACCAGGGCGGCGAAACCAACATGTTGATGTGCGTCAAGTGGGTCAAGACCATCGAGGTGTCGCCGGTACCGGCGGGCATGGCCGCCCCTGCTGTGGCATCCGTTCCGGATGGCTCCCTGGTCGTCTACGGGTCTGTCACGCAACCGGCGCCCGCCCCGGTGACAACGACTCAGCCCGAAACGCCCGCGCCTCCTGCTCCGGCGACGGTCCCGCAAGAGCAGCCGGCTCCGGCAACCGCGAGCGCCGGGCCCGCCCAGCAGGCGGCGGGAGCCGCGGGCGCGATAGAGCGGTTTGGAGGGGGACGCGGTTTCGGTCTTTACGTCGGCGGCGCCACCATCGCCGCGTTTCTCCCGAAGCAGGCCAGGGTTCCGTTTCTCATGGTCCTGTTATCCTCCGGGGCACGGCAGTGAGCGCGGAAAAACGCGCCGTCAACAAGGAGCGTCCGCCGGTGGGAAGCCGCAGCGGCGGGCGGTCGTGATTGGTCCCATGACAGTAAAAAAGACAGCGATGACAATCGCCTTCGCCCTGGTCGTAGTCGTAATGATCGCGCTTGCCCTGCTGACGGAAAAGGGCGGCGGCTCGGCCACCGGCATGACCGCCACGACGAGGACGGTGACGGACCAGGCCGGGCGCAGGGTCGAGCTGCCGGCGAAGGTCACCAGGGTCGGAGCCGACTACCGCATCGCGACCGAGATCCTCATCGGCCTGGGGGCCGGCGATACGCTGGTGGGGAAGAGTTCCGCGTCGCGAAGCCAGGCGGAACTCTACTCGAAGTTCCTCCCGGGCTACGAGAAGAAGCCCAACACCGGCTCCGCGACGAGTTCAAACACCGAGCAGATCGCCTCGCTGAAGCCCGACGTCGTCATAGTGGGCCTCGCGAAAGGCGCGGGCATGGCCAAGATCGAGCAACTCGAAGCCGTGGGCATCCGGGCTGTTGGAATCAAGTGCGAGAGCCTGGACGAGCTGGCCGAAGGCGTCGAGCTCCTCGGAGAAGTCGTCGGGAGAGAGGAGCGGGCGAGAGAATACCTCGACCTTTATAACAGAACCCGGGAGATGATAGCGGGCCGGCTCGCGGGGCTCAAGGATTCCGAGAGGGTCCGTGTCTACGTGTCGGGCTCAGGCGGCATCCTGAGCACGTGCGGGTGCAGGATGTACCAGAGTTCCATGATCGAGCTCGCGGGGGGAGAAAACGTCGCCGGGTCCGTCATGGCCGGGGGGTGGGCCAACGTCTCGCCCGAGCAGTTGATAAAGTGGAATCCCTCCTGGATCTTCCTGGTCCAGTACGGTCACAGCATGGGGCCCCGTCCAATGGAGCCGCGCGACGTTCTCCAGGACACGAGGTTCTCGACCATCGACGCGGTCAGGACCGGGAAGGTGGTGATGTTCCCGTCGAACATCAGCCCGTGGGATTATCCCTCGATGCAGGCCGTGCTCGGGTTGCTCTGGGCGGCGAAGACCCTCCACCCCGACAGGTTCGAGGACGTGGACATGGCCGGGTGGGCCGATGATTTCTACCTGAAGTTCTTCAACAAGAGCTTCCGGAAAGCGGGGGGCGTACTGCGGGAATCGCCGCGATGAAGAAACGGATGCTCCTGGCACTGCTGTTTCTCGTTGCCGCCTTCATTATCTCGATGTGCCTGGGAAGGTACCACCTGTCACCTCTGGGTATCATCAAGATAATCGCCAACACGTTCGGCACGCACTTCGATCTCGGCCCCGGCGCCACCACGATGGAGAAGATTTTCTGGCAGATCCGGCTTCCCAGGACCCTGCTTGTAATGGTCGTGGGAATGGGGCTGGGCATCTCGGGTACCGTGTTCCAGGCGGTTTTCCGCAACCCCCTGGTTTCCCCGGACATCCTGGGCGTATCCTCGGGGGCCGGGTTCGGCGCCGCCCTCGCCATCATGGTGATCGGCGGCGGGCAGGTGACCCTGCAACTGCTCGCGTTCGTCTTCGGCATGGCGGGTGTTTTCATTTCCTTCGCGATAGCCAGGAGGCCGCGCGCGGACTCCATCATCGTCCTGGTCCTGTCGGGGATCATAGTATCCGCCCTGTTCTCGGCGGGTCTCGCGTTGATGAAGTACATAGCGGACCCATACGAGAAGCTCCCGGCGATAGTGTTCTGGACGATGGGCAGCTTCAATACAGTCAGGTGGCCTGACCTCGCATACCCGGTTCCCATCGTCGTGATCGGGCTCGTGCTCCTCACGGTCTTCTCCTGGCGCCTCAACCTCCTCTCGCTGGGCGAGGAAGAGGCTATGAGCCTCGGGGTCAACGTGAAGAGGACGCGCTTTCTCTTCCTTTTCACGTCCACGCTTATGGTCGCCTCCTCGATCTCGGTCTGTGGAATAATCTCGTGGCTGGCCCTGGTGGTCCCGCACATCGGCCGCTACATCGTGGGTTCCGACCACAAGGTTCTCGCGCCATTCAGCGCGATGGCCGGCGGCGGCCTGCTGTTGCTCATGGACACGCTCGCGCGCACGATCCTGCCGGCCGAGATACCGATCAGCATCATCACTTCCCTCATCGGCGCCCCGTTCCTCGCATACCTCCTGGTCCGTGGAAGGGAGGGGGCCTGGAATGCTTGATTTGATAAACCTCTCGGTCGGATACGGGACCAACGTCGTTCTCGAGGAAATAAGCATGCACGTGAATGGTGGGTCGTTCTGCGCCCTGCTGGGCCCCAACGGGTGCGGCAAGACGACAGTTCTGAAGTGCGTCAACGGGATAATCAAACCGTTGGCGGGCACGATACTCATCGACGGCACGGACATCGTGAACGTCTCCCGGCGCAGGATCGCGCAGCTCACCGGCTCCATGCCTTCTTCCACCGCCACGCCGTTCAATTATTCCGGCCGCGCCATGGTCGTGATGGGCAAGGCCCCACACGTCGATCCATGGCTTTCCCCCGGCAGTGAGGCGGAGGAGGAAGCGGACGAGATCCTCGCCTCGCTGGGCATCCCGCACCTCGCGTCGAAGCCGTTCCTGGAGATGTCGGCCGGCGAGCAGCAACTCGTCATACTCGCGAGGGTCGTGCTCCAGAATCCGGCGCTCATGCTCCTCGACGAGCCGACCTCGCACCTCGACCTCCGGAACCAGGTCATGCTCATGGAGAGGATCAAGGACATTTCGACGAGCCTCGGCGCCACGGTCCTTGTGGCCCTCCACGACCCCAACCTCGCGCTGCGCTACTGCGACCACGTCGCACTGATCTCCCCCGACGGGCATATGGAGTACGGCGGTACGTGCGAGATACTCAACGAGGAAAGCCTCTCCAGCGTCTATGGCATAGGCATCAAGAGTGAAGTGACCGAAAGCGGCGAGCGGGTCCTGTTACCGGTCGCAGGTTCGCTGAATCGCTTCCCCTGAGGAATGCCGCTTTCGCGCGTACCCGTACGGTTCGCGCAAGTCCGCGACGAACGAGTCGGCTCGAGCCCGGCGCCGCACTCGCACGGTGTACGGTTCGCGCGCGGCCTCGACGAACGAGGACGCCATACGGAGGGGAGTCGTCGAGAGGTCCACCGCATCGGGCAATGCCTCCCCCGCTCTTGCCGCCCACCCGGCCGCTCGGCGGTTTTTCCGACGGCGGAGCGCCCGCCCCGCCGCTTCGACGAGAGTACCGGCCCGCCGCCTGCCTCATTCGTCATTGACTCCCATTGCTTGGAAAGCTAGAATCCTTTGCAATCGAATACCCGACTCCGAGCCCACGCGCCTAAGGCACAACGCTAAGGGGCGTGGGACGTCAAGGTGCAGGGGGAAACGCCTGCGCCTTCCGTGCTTGGAAAGGAGGTCTTCATAGCTTAGTTTTTCTTACCCTTGTAAAAGCGTTCAATAGAGCCGCCCGTGTTGACTCGTTGCGCGCCACCCGTATCTCCGAGCCCTCGCGCCTAAGGCACACCGCTAAGGGGCGTGGGACGTCAAGGTGCAGGGGGAAACGCCTGCGCCTCCCGTGCTTGGAAAGGAGAAAAGAACCAGTGAAGGACTCACAGCAGAAAGAACCGCCCAAAAGAGACCGCAAGACGTTCTCGATCCACGACCCGGCCACCGGCGAGCTGGTGGCCACCTATCCCCTGATGGACAGAGAAGAGGTCGACGAGGTCGTCGCGGCCTCCAAGCGCAAGTTCGAGACCTGGTCCAAGGCGTCTTACGCGACGAGGCGCAGGATCCTCGCCGAAGCATCGTCTTACCTCGCCGAGAACGCCGGAAGGTACGCTGAGGAGATAGCGGCCGAGAACGGCAAGACCAGGGCGGACGCGCTCATCGCCGACATCCTGACCGTAACGCACCTCCTCAAGTACTACTCGAGAAACCTCGAGAGGTTCTTGAAGCCGGTGCGCCGGGTCCCCGGCGTGATATTCGCTCCGGGCCGCCGGTGCCACTACCAGTTCGAGCCCAAGGGTGTAGTGGGGGTGATCTCGCCGTGGAACTACCCGTTTACGCTGTCGGCGGCGCCGGTGGTATCTGCCATCGCCGCGGGTAACTGCGTGGTGCTCAAGCCGTCATCACAGACCACGAGGAGCGGCTTGATAGTGAAGGAGATCTTCGAGAACGCCGGTCTCCCCCGGGGTGTACTCGAGGTTATAACGGGCAGCGGCTCCATCACCGGCCAGGCGTTGATCGAGAACGAGGACCTCGACATGATCTTCTTCACGGGCTCGACGGAGGTGGGCCTGGAGGTGAGCGCCAGGGCGGCCGAGAAACTCATTCCCTCCATTCTCGAGCTCGGCGGCAAGGACTTCGCCGTCGTCACCCGGAACGCCAACCTTGACCGGGCCGCCCACGCCGTCACGTGGGGCTCTTTCACCAACGCCGGCCAGACCTGCATAGGGGTGGAGATCATCCTGGTGGATCGGGCGGTCTACGAGCCCTTCATGGAGAAAGTGACCGGGCTGGTCTCCAACCTGTGCCTGGGCAAGGAAACCGGGCAGGTCGGGGCGATGACCATGGCGTCCCAGAAGGCGATCGTCGAGGCGCAACTGTCCGACGCCATCGCCAAGGGAGCGCGGGTGGCCGCCGAGGGGACGGCCGGTGAGGGCCTGGAAGGGTGCTGGTGCGTTCCGAGGCTCCTGGTGGACGTGACCCCCGAGATGGACGTTTTCCAGGAGGAGACGTTCGGCCCGCTGAAATCGGTGATCGCGTACGATACCGTCGAGGAGGCCATCCGGATCGCCAATAGCGTCAAGTACGGGCTGTCGGGTAGCGTGTTCACCACGGACCTCAAGGAGGGGCGTTACATCGCCGACAGCATCAAGACCGGGTCGGTGAACATCAACGACGCCCTGATAACCTATGCCATCCCCTCTCTTCCTTTCGGGGGACTCAAGCAGTCCGGCATCGGCGTCTACCACGGGAAGATGGGGTTGAGGGCCTTCGCGGACGTGAAGTCCATAACTGAGACGAAGATGCCGATGAAGAGGGACCTGTACTGGTATCCCATGTGGCCCGACACGGACAAGCTCTTCGACAACATGATCGCGATGCTCTACTCGAAAAGGTGCCTGGTCCGGAAGTTGAATCTTCTCTCGGCCGCCAGAACCCTCGTCAAGACCGCGCTCTCGTACCTGGCTTCGAAGTACTGATGAACGCGTTACGGCAGTCGCTGACCCGCGCTTGACCCGGCACGACAAGAACCGCCCGCCGGCTTTCGCCTTCGGGCGGTTCTCACTTGATCGCTAGGTCTGCGGTACCGGCTGAGT
>CAZAIS010000153.1:0-6541 GCA_964485255.1 uncultured Acidimicrobiales bacterium
CCGACTCCTGCATGACCTCGCCCAGCTTGCCCGTCAGCGTGAGTACACCCTTTCCGGGGTAGCTCTCCGCCTCCACGAACAGCACGTCGCCACCGACCTCGGTCCATGCGAGCCCGGTCGCCACGCCCACTTCGTCCTCCTGCTCTATCACGTCCTGCCGGAACTTGATCGGGCCCAGCAGATCGTGCAGGTCGCCGGCCTTGATCTTGAACGGCCCCTTCTCGCCCTCCGCGACCCGCCTGGCCACCTTCCTGAGTACTCCCGCTATCTCACGCTCGAGGTTGCGCACACCCGCTTCACGGGTGTAGTTGCGTATGATACAGCGCAACGCTCCCTCGTCGATCTTGACCTTTTTCGCTTCGAGCCCATGCTCCTCGAGCTGCCTGGGCACGAGGAACCGCGTGGCAATCTTCACCTTCTCGGGCTCCGTATAGCCGGGCAACTCAAGCACTTCCATGCGGTCGAGCAGGGCAGGCGGGATCGTGAACATGACGTTCGCCGTCGTAATGAACATTACCTTCGAGAGGTCGAACGGGACGTCCAGGTAGTGGTCGCTGAACGAGTTGTTCTGCTCGGGGTCCAGCACCTCCAGGAGGGCCGCCGCCGGATCCCCCCGGAAGTCAACGCCCATCTTGTCCACCTCGTCCAGCATGAAAACAGGGTTGTTCGTCCCGGCCTTCCGCAGCCCCTGTATTACGCGTCCCGGCAGTGCCCCGACGTAGGTACGCCTGTGACCCCGTATCTCAGCCTCGTCCCGCACCCCACCGAGCGATATGCGGTGGAACGTGCGGCCCAGGGCGCGGGCGATCGAGTGCCCGAGGGAGGTCTTTCCGACCCCCGGCGGCCCGACGAAGCAGAGGATGGGCCCCTTGGTATCCCGCTTGATCGTGCGGACCGACAGGTACTCTACTATCCTCTCCTTGACCTTCTCGAGGTCGTAGTGGTCCTCGTCGAGAATCCGCGCCGCGCGGGCGACGTCGAGGTTGTCCTCTGTGCTCTTCTGCCAGGGAAGGCTGATCATCCAGTCGAGGTACGTCCGCGCGACCGTGTACTCCGCGGCCGCGGAAGGCATGTTTTCCAGCCGGCCCAGCTCGCGCTCGGCTTCCTTGCGCGCCTCCTCGGGCATGCCGGACGCCACGATCGCCTCCCGGAGCTCGTCGATCTCCATGGACTTCTCGTCCATCTCCCCGAGCTCATTCTGGATGGCCTTCATCTGCTCGCGCAGGTAGAACTCCCGCTGGCCTTTCCCAAGCTCCGACTGCACCTGGCTCTGGATCTTGGAGCCTATCTCCAGCACCTCTACCTCGTGGTTCAGGAATACGGTAAGCTTGCGGAGCCTCTCCTTGACGTTGAGTTCCTCGAGTATCTCCTGCTTCTGCGCCGTCTCGAGGTTAATGTTGGCCGCCAGGAAGTCAGCGAGGTCGTTCGGGTCGGCCACGTTCATCGCCGCGATGTATATCTCCTCGGGCAGGTACGGCGCGAGCGATACGATCTGCCTGAAGAGGTTCAGCGCGTTTCGCGCCAGCGCCTCGACCTCTACGGTGTCCTCGATGACGTCCCTGAGGCGCTCGACCCTGGCCTTGAGGTAAGGTTGGGTCTGCGTGTATTCCGTAGCCTTTATCCTCGTTATTCCCTGTACCAGCATCTGCATCTTGCCGTCGGGAAGCTTGAACATGCGCGCCACCGCGACGGCCGATCCGACCTCGTAGAGGTCGTCCTTTCCCGGCACTTCCTCGCTCACGCCTTCCTTCGCCGAGAAGACCGCGACGATGCGGTCCCCCGCCAGGGCGTCGTCGATGAGCTTTATTAGGGGCTCTTCGGTAACGAGCAGCGGGGCCACGATGTGGGGATAGATCACGGTGTCCTTGAGGGGCAGAACCGGCAGCACGTCGGCGATCTCGATCTTCTCGATCGGGGTCCCTTCGTCTTCCTCGCTCGAGCCCGCGGCCTGCGCGATAGCGTTTATTATCGTGGCCTCACCGGCGTCGTCCTCGAGTGACATGGGGTATCCTTCCCCCGGTCTATTCTCCATCGGCGACATCTATCTCCACCTCCCTTGGAGGCGTCTTGGACACCTTCGGCAACCTGATCTCCATGAAACCATCCATGTAGACGGCCTTCGCTTCCTCCGCCCGCACCCGTGACGGAAGCTTGATCTCCCTCTCGAACGTCCCGTAGCTTATCTCCATCTGGTGATACAACCTTCGAGGCGCGGTCGTCGGTTCCCGTCTGATTCCGCTGATGCAGAGGCTGTCGCCATGCACACTCAGGTCTACGTTGTTCGCGTCGACGCCCGCGAGATCGAAGACGATCACCACCTCTTCCTCTGTCTCGGATACATCGCACAGCGGCTTCCACGCTTTCTCGAAGAAGAACACGGGCCTCTTCCACCTGCCGAGGTGCTCGAAAAAGCGCTCGACCTCCTTCTGGATGTCGTCCGGGCCCATGAGGCGCGCTTCCTCCTCCATGTTGCCGCCCTCCCTTGAAAGCAGGCTTACGCCGCGCCCCGGTCCGGGGCGCGCGGGCACGTTTTATACTACACCTGCCGGTGATTCCACGGGCCGCTCCCGCAAGCCGGGCGGGCGCCCCGCAGTATGACTCGATACGTTATTCTAACTCCTGCGGGTCTTTGTGCCACCCCGCGAGACGAGTGCCGCCGGTCCTCGAACGCAACCGCCTCCCGCAAGCCGGGCGAGAGCCGGCCCGGGGACGCGTCTCACCGTTTGTAGTCCGAGCCCAGAACCACGACCACCTGGGCGTCGTATGCTGAAGCTATGCTGCTCGAGCTCTTGAGCGCGGGCTCATCGACGCCGGCCAGATCGGCGGCGACCGTGGCCGCCTTCGAGCTGTCGCCGCCGGGGTAGTACAACGTGGTCTTCTCGTACTTCTCGGCGGCGTTTCCCGTCCCGACCGCGTAACCCAGCGCCGCGAGCTTCTCGCCCACCGACTTGGCCAGCCCCGGTGTTTTCGAGCCGTTGAGTACGGCCACCTTGATCGAGGACCTCTCCCCGCCGGAGCCCGTGGCGCGGGCGCAGCCGACCCCGGACGGCCCCCGTGTGCTCTCGAGCGCTGCCATCATCCGCGCGAATTCGGCCATATCGGCGATGTAGTACCAGGCGCCGCCTACGACCTTGGTCGTGCCGGGAACCGTGAACATCTCCAGGTCGCCGCCCTTGAGCTTGCGCCCGAGGGACAGCATACGGAAAAAGGACAGGTCCGTCTTGACGTCCCTGGAGACGGCATCGACGACCTTCATCGCCTTGAAGGGGTTTCGCTGCCGTGAGACGGTCGAGAGCATCGCCTGGAGAAACCTCCGCTGGTTCTTCACTCTGTCGAGGTCGCCCTCCGGCACGGCTTTCACGTCGTGCCGGGCACGCACCAGCGCCAGCGCCTGGTCCCCGTTCAGGACCACTTCGCCGGCGGGGACATCGCCCGCGTACTTGTCGTGTATCGCCTTGTCGATCTGCATCCTCACGCCGCCAAGCGCGTTCACGATATCCTTGAACCCCTCGAAATCAATCTCCACGAAATGGTTGACCGGCAGCCCCGTGAACTCGCGGACCGTCTCGATCATCAACTGCTGGCCGCCGAAAGCGTGCGCGGCGTTGATCTTGTGATATCCCCCGCGTCCGGGGATGGCCGTCCGTGTGTCCCTGGGGATGGAGACGACCGCGGCCTTCCCGCCGTCAGGGCTCACGATCACCAGCATGAGTATGTCCGCCCGGCTTTCCGTCTCCCCCGGGACGCTGCCCTTGTCGACGCCCATGATAAGGGTGGTCTCCGGCTGCCCGCCGACCTTCCCGTCCAGCGCCGAGGCGACCGCGGGGACCTTCATGTTGTTTTCTTTGCCCTTGAGCCAGAAGTAGCCCCATACGATAAGGACCACCAGCACGACAGCCAGCGCGAGGCCCGACCACCCCAGTATCTTCAGCCAGCGCCGGCGGCGGCTTCGGCTTCGGTAGATCGTTGGAGGATTTTCTTCTTTCACGTATTGGCGCGGTCTTTCGCCGTTGTAAACGTTCACAAGTCAAGACCCCCCGTCAGGCTCTGGGGGATGCTTCTGCCTCTGTTCTCGAGCCCGTATCACCTTCAACAAGCCCACAGTTTACTCCTTCTGGTAATATGTTCACAGCCGGGTCCCGCCTTCGCGTCTCGCGGGTGAAAGCCACCCGGTCGGAGGTTCGAGGAGCACTTGAAATACCCTGAGTCGATGCTGTCCGAGGAAGAGACGGTAGTGTTCGACGTTCATCACCATCCATTCGTGCTGGCGAAGCCGGCCGCCCTGTTCCTGGCGTTCCTCGTCGCCTGGCTCGTCGTCGTGTTCGCCTGGCGGGACAGGCCCTCGTGGTTCATCTACGTCGGCCTGGCCGCACTGCCGGCACTCGCGCTATACTTCGCCTGGAAGGTCCAGGTCTGGACGCACACCAACCTCGTGCTTACCGACCGGCGCCTCATCTACCAGACCGGCGTGGTGGCCAGGCAATCGCGCGAGGTGCCCCTTTCCAAGATTAACGACGTGTCGTTTTCTAAGATGGTTCTGGGAAGGATGCTCGGGATGGGGGACCTCGTCGTCGAGACGGCGAGCGAATCCGGCCCCTTCGCGTTCTTCACCGTTCCCGGCCCGGAGCGGTTGAAGAGGGGCATCCTGGAGCAGGTCGAGGCCTCGAGCAGAGGGCTGGATGACGTATCGGTGCAGAAGGAGGTCGCGCGGGCGGTGGAAAGGCACCAGCCGACCAGCGAGATTATCCCCCTGCCTCCCGAGAGGCCGCCCCTCTACTCCGAGATAATAGACCAGATCGAGAGGCTGGACGCGATGCGCGAGCGGGGCGTCCTGACGCCTGAGGAGTTCGTGAAGGCAAAGGACGCGCTCCTCGCCCGGCTTTCACGGGGAGAAGGAATTGATAGCTGACTATCACGTTCACACGGCCATGTGCGGCCACGCCTCCGGAACCCTCGACGAGCTCGTCGAGGCGGCTATAGCGCGAGGGCTGGACGAGGTTGGCATAGCGGACCACATGCCGTTGCTCTACATCGAGGACGCTAACCTCGCGATGGCCCCCGATGAGCTCCCCATCTACGTGGAGCGCGTTCTGGAGGTCAAGGAGAAGTACAAGGACCGGATAACCGTCCGCCTGGGCATCGAGGCCGATTACCATCACGAGACGCAGGACGACCGGTTCAAGATGATAGACGGATACCCTTGGGACTACGTCATCGGATCCGTGCACATGGTCGGGGATTGGGTTTTCGACGACCCTCGCCACCTGGAACGCTACGAGGGGCTGGATATCGACCGGTTCTACGTGGATTACCTTCGGACGGTAGGCGATATGGTCGACACGGGCCTGTACAACACCGTCGGCCACGCGGACCTCGTCAAGAAGTTCGGTTACCGGGCGTCCATCGACCTCGAGCCTTACTACCGTGAGCTGCTCGAGAAAGTCTCGGCCGCCGGGATCTGCTACGAGATCAACACTGCCGGTTTGCGCTGGCCCGCCGACGAGATGTACCCGGCTCCGGCCTTCGTCGAGCTTGCGTGCTCGATGGGGGTTCCGGTTACCCTTGGCTCCGACGCGCACGGCCCCGCCGACGTCGCGAGGGACTTCGACAGGGCTATCGACCTGGCGCGCGAGGCAGGATACCGCGAGTTCGCGATGTTCGATGGGGGAATCATGCGGCTGCGCCCCCTTCCTTGAGGTCCGCCGCCACGCAAGCGGGTTTGCTCGAGCGCCTCATCCGGCTTTGAAGTTGCCTACCTGAAGGCCAGCCACCACACGACCAGGGTTGCCACGGTCAGGGCGGCGATCGCGACCCACCAGAACGAAGCCGTCGGCGTCCAGGTGGCACGCTCATCGCCGGCCGGGAAGGCCTGGTCGCCTTCCGGGCTTTCCACCGCGGATTCATCCGGGTGGAGCCCGCACCCGTCGAGGTCCAGGAGGCGTTCGGCGACTTTGCGGCCGCCCTGCCCGCGGTCGCGGGCGATCTCGCGCTTCAGCCGGCACACCGGGCAGTCCCTGAACCCGGCGTCCACGCTGACCGCGCTACCGTTTTCCGCCGTCAGCAGCCCCGCCGAGCGTGGCCTGTCGAGGGGGTCCGCCGCAAGGCACCTCCGGGCCAGGTCGCCCGCGGGCCCAACGAGTCGGTCGAAGCCGGTTCCTTCTTCCGCCGCCCGCGCGGCACCTTCGAGCCCGAGGTGGATAGCCACGAGGAGCAGGCCCAGCGAGTACACGTCGGTCGCCGCGCCGACTCTGCCTCCCGCCTCCTGTTCCGGGGCCCGGAAACGTCCGGCCTCAAGCTCGAGCTCGGGGAACTCGGAGCTCAGGTACCAGAGCCCGAAGTCGGAGACCTGCACCACGCAGTCGCCGGAAACCCATACGTTGGAAAGCCCGAGCCCAAGGTGTAACACGCCGTATATCCTCGCCGCTTCCACGGCTTTTGCAATCTCGCTGAATACGCGTTGTGGATCGTCGACGGCAAGCCCTTCCCGCTCGCCGATCAGGGAAGACAGGGGCCGGCCTCGTGGCATCTCCAGGGCGGCGAA
>CAZAIS010000154.1:0-6539 GCA_964485255.1 uncultured Acidimicrobiales bacterium
CACCTACCTGGCCAGTGGGGAGAAGGAAGGCGCCTCCTGGACCTCCGGCATCGTAACGGCCTCGCTCTCCTGGCTGCTCGCGATGGCCTTCTCCGCGATCCCGCTGTACCTCAGCGGGCATTTCAACTCCTACCTCGACGCGTGCTTCGACGCGATGAGCGGCCTTGCTACAACCGGGCTGACATTGATACAGGACCTCGACCACGTCGCCTACGGCACGAACCTCTGGCGGCACCTGATAATGTTCCTGGGGGGGCAGGGGATAGTTGTGCTGCTCCTGGCGTTCTTCACCTCGGGTTCCTGGGCGTTCATGATGTTCATGGGGGAGGCGCGCGACGAGAAGATCTTCCCGAACGTGTCCAACACCGCGAGGTTCATCTGGGCGGTGGCCACGGTGTACCTGCTGGTCGGGACGATCGTCATCTGGATGTCGATGCTCCAGGGCGGGATGCCGGCGTCGCGAGGGCTCTTCCACTCGATATGCGTTTTCATGGCAGGTTACGACACCGGCGGGTTCACCCCCATGTCACAGAGCATACTGTACTACCACAGTTTCTGGGTCGAGTGCGCGACCGTCTTCGTGATGATTCTCGGAATGATAAATTTCGCCGTCCATTTCCGCGCCTGGACCGGCGACAGGCGCGAGCTGTACAGGAACGTCGAGATGAAGACCCTGGGCGTGACGATCGGTCTCACCACGCTGGCGGCGGTGCTGAGCCTTTCGGCCGCGAGTATATACCCCAACGCGATAGCCCTTTTCAGGAAAGGTTTCTACCAGATAATCTCCGGTCACACCGGCACCGGTTTCATGACGGTCTACGGGAGGGAGTTCGCCCTCAACTGGACTCCGCTTGCCCTCTTCGCGGCCATAATAGCGATGGGCCTCGGCGGGGCGGCATGCTCCACGGCCGGTGGGATCAAGGCCCTCAGGGTCAATATCTCCACGCGCTCCATCTGGGCGGAGGCGAAGAAGCTCATATCTCCACCGTCTTCCGTCATCGACCTGCACGTCCACCACGTCAAGAAAGTCCGGGTGACGGATCGGCTCATGAAGGGAGTCCTTGTAATAACGGCCTGTTACATTCTCGCCTACCTGGGAGGGGCGCTCATCGTGAGCATGTACGGGCACCCCATCGGCCTCTCGCTCTTCGAGTCCACCAGCGCCTGCGCGAACGTCGGTCTGACCTGCGGCATCACGTCCCCTTCGATGCCCATCCTCGTCAAGGTCGTCTTCATCGTCCAGATGTGGGCCGGAAGGCTCGAGTTCATGTCCGTCTTCCTTCTCATGGGGACCGCGATAGCGATATTGAGGGGGAAGTAGGATGAGCAATAGGGCCGGGCTACGGACGTTCGCGGCGGCACTGGTGGGGATCCTGGCGCTGCTCGCGTCCGCTCTTGCCGGTGTTGCGGGCGCCGCCGAAATGACCGTAAGCTCGGTCGACCTCATAGAGCGGTCGAACGCCTACGACGGAAAGGAAGTCGTGTTCAAGGGTGAGGCCGTCGGCGACATACTCCACAGGGGTGACAACGCCTGGGTGGCCGTGAACGACGACCACTACTCCAGGAAGCCTCTCCGGGAAAACGAGGAACTCAAGGGAGGAAACAGCGGGATCGGGATATACGGCCCCAGCATCGAGATTGACAAGATCCACCTCCTGGGCTCGTACAGGACGCAAGGCGATATCGTCGAGGTGAGAGGAACGTTCTACAAGTCGAGCGCCCGGCACGGGGGGGATCTATGCATCGTCGCCCGGAGCCTGCGCGTCCTTCAGGAGGGGCACGGCCTCCCCCGGGGCGGGGCGAACGCCGAGTTGGTCGCCGCGGGGGCCCTCGCCGTCGTCTGTCTCGTGCTGGCGGGCCTGATCGCCGCGCGGAGAAGGGAGCGGATCGGTGAGTGACGGCGCCCGGTCAGTTGAGGAAGCGCTGCGGGGAATCGAGGCGCGATGTACATCATAATCGCGGGTTGCGGCAGGGTGGGCGCGCAGCTCGCGGGCCTTCTCTCCGACGAGGGCCACGACGTGGTGGTCATAGACAAGGACGCGAAGTCGTTCGAGCGCCTCGGGGGTTCCTTCAACGGCGTAACCCTCGAGGGGGTGGCGTTTGACGAGGAAATCCTCCTCGAGGCGGGCATCCGGGACGCGGACGCCTTTATCGCCCTGACGAACTACGACAACACCAACCTGATGGCCGCCGAGGTCGCGAAGTGCGTCTACGAGGTGCCGACCGTGCTCTCCAGGCTCTACTACGTCGAGAAGGAGCTTACGTTCTTCAAGATGGACATTGACTACATATGCAGCACGACGCTTACCGCCGAGCGCTTCGAGGAAAAGCTGTTCCAGGGAACGGACACGATTTCCCTGCAGGACAGGCCTGAGCTGGGGGTCAAGCTTCTCGAGTTCCAGGTCAGGCCGGAGGCTGCCCGCAGGCGCGCCGGCGATCTAAATTCCGGGGTGAACTCCCGCCTCGTAGCGGTCATCAGGAACGGGGTCATGCTGCCGCTCGACGGGGAGCTGTTTTTAGAGCCCGCGGACAGGCTTGTGGTGGCTCTTCGCAAGGAAGGGCGCGAGGCGGGGCTCGCGTGCCTCGGCGAGGACCTCGACAGCAACGGCGCGTGCCGTTTCGCCGCCGCTTTCCCGGAGGACGCGGGCTATGTGCTGCGGAGTGAACCGGAGAACGCGAAGGTGATCGTCGGGGGGTGCAGCGCGGTCGGCGCCCACCTGGCGTTCATGCTGTCCATGGAGGGTCACGACGTCACGGTTATAGACGACGACGCCTCACGCTTCGAGAGGTTCCCCGACATGTTCACCGGCCGATTCGTCCAGGGCGTCGTCTTCGAGGAGGAAACGCTCCTGGCGGCCGGGATCGAGGACGCGACCCACTTCGCCGTTCTCACCAAGTACGACAACACCAACATGATGGCGGCGATGGTCGCCCGTCGCGTCTTCCAGGTTCCCAACGTCGTCGCGCGTCTGTTCAACACCGACAAGGAGTCCACCTACCAGGCGCTGGGAATCGACTTCGTCTGCGGCACCCGCCTCCTCTCGCAGGCCATGCTGTACCGGCTGCTCGATCCGGTCGTGCAGGTCCGGGCGAGCTGCTGCAACAACCTCTTCGACATCGTGGAGTTCGCGTGCCCGCCCCGCTGGACGGGAAAGGAAGTCGCGCAGATAGAGGACAAGCTCGGGTTCAGGCTCGCCTACGTGGCGAGGAGGCGCTCGGGCGTCCTGCCGGGGGAGCACTTCAAGCTCGGGCACGACGACGTAATAACCGCGCTTTTGACGTCGAAGGCCGTGCGCAAGCTCGACAGGTACCTCAAGAAACACTCGAAGGGGTGATCAAGCATTTTTATAGTCATAAGCGGTGGAGGAAAGGTCGGGGCCTTCCTGGCGCAGAAGCTAGGCGCCAGCGGGCACGCCGTCGTGATAATCGAGAGGGACGAGGCGACCTGCAAGCGCCTCGCGGCGAATACCGACGCGCTGATAATCCACGGGGACGCCTGTGATTTCAGGTTCCAGCAGGAGGCCCGGGTGGACAAGGCCGACGTGTTCGCGTCGGTCACCGGCGACGACGACGACAACCTTGTTGCCTGTCAGTTGGCCATGACCTCTTTCAACGTGCCGCGCACCGTGGCGAGGGTGAACAATCCCAAGAACGAGAGGATTTTCAGCCTCATGGGCATAGACGCGATCTCCAGCACGACGGTCATCGGCCACCTCATCGAGGAGGAGTCGACGGTGGGGGACATCGTGACGCTGCACCTGGTGAAGAGCGGGAAGCTCGCCATCGTCGAGGTCGAGATCCCGGAGACGGGCGCCCGCTCGGCGGGAAAGGCGGTCCAGGAGCTCTCGCTGCCCGAGGACTGCGTTCTGGTCTCCGTCATCAGGGGCGAGGAGGTCATCATACCCGGCGGCGGCCTGGTGCTGGAGGCCGGGGACGCGGTGATCGCCGTCACGTCGCTCGAGAACGAGGAGAAGCTCAAGCGGGCGCTGCTGGAGTGAAATATCGCGGGTCTCGCGCGTCGAGGCGCCGGGCCGCGCCCCGCTAACGGATAGCTCCGCCAGGCGGTCACCTCACGCGCGGGAGCGGGCAGGCGCCGCCGGCGCTGAAAGACTCTCGACGATCGGGAAAGCGCTTGCGTTTCATCGTGGCCTCCGGTCTAGTCTTGCTTCTATTCAATAACCAAGAGCGCGGGCCGATACAACCCGTGTAAGGTGTTCTTCCCCCGGGAGCGCGATGAAGGGTAGGACACCACGCTACAGAATGAGAATGTCAGTCCCTTTGCTCGGAATGCGGAAGCCGGCGGGGTGGTGTAGCCGAAGGCATGAACATCGAAGTCTCGATGACGGAACTCATTCTCTCGCTCTCGAGGGCACTCGACGTGGTCAGCCCCGCGGTCATGGACCACGGCTTGAAGGTCGCCTACATAGCCCTGGCCCTCGGCCGGGAGATGGGCTTCGACGCCGCGCGGCAGGAAGAGGTCCTTCTCGCAGGGGCGTTGCACGATGTAGGCGTGCTGAGCCTCGAGGAGAAGATCGAGCTTCACCAGTTCGAGGTCGAGGAGACGGCCACTCACACGGAACTCGGCTTCAGGCTGCTTTCGCTACTCGAGCCCCTGTCGAGCGTCGCTACTACAGTGCGTTACCACCACCTGCCTTGGAACCATGCGGCCGAGCGCGCGGAGGGTGAAATCCCCCTGTCCAGCCACGTCATCCACCTCGCGGACCGCATGTCGGTCCTTCCCAAAAGAGGTAGAAACATCCTCGACCAGGTGGCCGGGATACGCCAGGCGGCGCTGGAAGAATCCGGCAAGCTGTTCAACCCGGACGTGGTGGACGCCTTCATGCGGGTATCGGAGAAGGAGTATTTCTGGTTCGACCTCACGTCCGGCTCCCTGGTGTCGCTCTTCGCGGCCGTTCAAGGGCGGGACGCGCCCGTGATGCGAATGCTCGATCTCATGGAGCTTGCCGACCTCTACGCGCACGTCATCGATTTCAGGAGCCACTTCACCGCCACCCACTCGACCGGCGTCGCCGCTACGGCCGCGCGCCTGGCGCGCCTGTCGGGCTTCTCGGACGACCAGCGCGACATGATGCGTGTCGCGGGCCTGCTGCACGACATCGGGAAGCTCGCGGTGCCCGTGGAGATCCTGGAGAAGCCGTCAAGGCTCTCCCGGAGGGAACGCAACGTCGTCATGGTCCATCCGTACTGGAGCTTCCACATACTCAAGTCAATCGCCGGGCTGGACATCATCAACGCCTGGGGCTCCTTTCATCACGAGAGGGTGGACGGCAGCGGGTACCCCTTTCACCTGGGGGCCCGGCAGCTTACCATGGGCTCGCGCCTCATGGCCGTCGCGGACGTCTTCACCGCGGCATCGGAGGACCGCCCATACAGGAAGGGCATGTCGCCTGAATCCGTGAAGCGGCTGCTGAGAAGGATGTCTGAAACGGCGAAGCTCGACGAGGAATCCGTAAGGCTGCTGACGGAGAACTTCGACGAGGTATGGTCCGTGCGCGAGGACGCGCAGTCTATCTCGGCGGACATCTACGACGACATGCCGCTCTGGACCGTGAGGGCGAAACCGGAAGGAGAAGAATGAAGGGTCCCATGCCGGATACGTGGTTGAAGAGAATTGTCGTCATGCCCCTGGCGATCCTTGCGGTGCTTGTCGCCCTGGCCGGGTGCGGCTCCGGCGGCGGAACCGCGAAGAATACGGCACAGGGAACCACCCCGGCAAAGTACTCCGGTCCCAGGCTGCTGTTCTTCACCATGGACGGGTGAAGCGGGTGCGGCAGACTCGAACCCATCGTGAATGGGTTGAAGGGACGGTACCCCAAGGTGGATTTCGAGACCGTCGACCCGAAAGACCCTGAAACCTATTACAAGTACCAGGGCATGTACGGCGTACAGTACGTGCCGGCCGTCATTGTCCTGGACTCCACCGGGAACGAACTGCTGCGCCAGTACTACTCAACCGAGGAGGCGGCTCTCGAGAAGAACATCGAGAACGCGCTGGACAAGGCGAGTCTCCAGCCGTGAAAGCCTCTCGCGCCGCGGGCACAACGTCGGCGTCCCGCCCCTCCGGCGGGCCCGAGCCGGGCTACCTGTTCTTGAGTATCCGGTAGAGCTCGTCGATGTTCAGGTTGAAGATCTCCGATGACGCGCGCAGAATCTCCGGCGAACAATCTGCCCTGGCGAACACTTTGCCTTCGGCGAGGTCCCTCCAGGTCGGAGGAAGCCTGTCCCGGTCCTCGGTCATCCCCCATAGCTCGTCGCGCGCGAGGTAGAGCACCCTTCCGACCCCGGCCGTGACGAGGCGGACCATGCACATTGGACACGGCTCGAGGGAACTGTAGAGGGTAAGCTCCCCCGGCGATATTTCGAGCCTCATGTCCTCGAACGAGTCCATCGTGGACATCTCCCCGTGGAGATCGCTACGGAAGTACGGGTAGAATACGCGGTTGTGCCCGTAAGCGACGATGCCCCCGTCCGCGGCCGCGAGGACGCTTTCCCGGAGCGGCAGGCGGAAGACTTCCGTG
>CAZAIS010000155.1:0-6472 GCA_964485255.1 uncultured Acidimicrobiales bacterium
CCTCGGGTTGCTCGCTCACGGCGCAGCAGCCCCTCAACAACATAGTGCGCGCCACGATACAGGCGCTCGCGGCGGTACTGGGCGGGACGCAGAGCCTCCACACCGACGCCTACGACGAGGCGCTGGCGTTGCCCACGGAGGAATCGCTGAAGATAGCCGTGCGGACCCAGCAGATACTGGCGGAGGAGAGCGGGGTGGCGAACGTGGTGGACCCGATGGGGGGCTCCTACTTCGTCGAAAAGCTTACACGTGACATGGAGGACGAAGCGGTCGAGTACATCGCCAGGATAGATGAGCTCGGGGGCATGCTGGAGGCGGTGGAGCACGGCTATATCCAGCGCGAGGTGGCTCGCGCCGCCTGGCGCTATCAGAAGGCGGTGGAGAACGGGACACAGGTCATCGTAGGCGTGAACAAGTACGCCGAAGAGAAAGAGCCCCCGATAGAGCTGCTGAAGATAACACAGGAGATGGAGGACGCGCAGAAGGAGCGGATCGCCAGGCTCAAGGAGCGCCGCGACGGCGCGAAGATGGACGAGTCTCTCGTGAAGCTTCGCGAGGCCGCCGAAAGGAACGAGAACCTCTTTGAGCCGACGATGGACGCCGTCGAGTGCTACGCGACCCTGGAGGAGATCTGGGACGTCTACCGCGGGCACTACGGCACCTTCGAGGAGTCTTCTCTGCTGGTCGAATCCGTCTGACGGCGCGACGGGGGTCGCCTTCCCAGGGGCGCGGCCGTGGAGGGAGCACTCGGGGTCCGGCCGCGCACAATGGAATCTCGAGCCTTGAATTGAACGGTCTTGCGAACAGAGGACGGGGGTAAGCGGATGCCGATGGACAGCCTTGAGGGCAAGGTGGCGGTCGTGACCGGCTCGTCGCGCGGCCTGGGCAGGGAGACGGCCCTCGAGCTGGCCCGCAAGGGGTGTGACGTAGCTGTCAACTACAGGGCGCGCGAGGACCTGGCCGCCGAGGTCGCGCGGGGCATCGAGTCGCTGGGGCGGCGCGCGATAATGGTGCGTGCCGATATAGGTTCGCAGGAGGAGTGCGAAGCCCTCGTGCGCGAGACCATCGACGAGCTCGGCGGTATCGACATCGTCGTTAACAACGCGGGCATCTGGCAGGGCTCCCGCATCGAGGACGTCGGCGCCGGCCTCCTGGACAGGCTGATCGCGACAAACGTCAAAGGCGGGTTCTACGTTACCGCGGCGGCGGTGCCCCACATGAAGAAGAAAGGCTGGGGCCGCGTGATAAACGTTTCCTCGGTGATCGGGGTGAAGGGGTATCCCGGGGATACCGTCTACGCCGCGACAAAGGCGGCGCAGATCGGTTTCACCAAGTCGCTCGCGCGCGAGCTGGCGCGCTTCAACATAACCGTTAACGCGGTGATTCCCGGCTTCATAGAGACGGACATGGCCGTCGAGACGGGCGACGATACCCGCTCGAGGATACTGGAGACCATCCCGCTGCGAAGGTGGGGAAGGCCCGAGGAGGTCGCGTGGCTGGTGGTTTTCCTGTGCGAAGCCGGGGGTTACATGACAGGCCAGCTCTACACGGTTGACGGCGGTTACACCATATAGGGCCGGTGTCCGCGAGCAGCTAGGAGGGTCTCTTGAGGGTAAAGGTAAAACCGCTCGATTGCACGGGTTGCGCGCTCTGCGAGCTCGCGTGCGGGTATCACTGGGACGAGGCGTTCTCGCTACTGTCGTCCAGCGTCATGCTCCACAGGGCCGAGGAGAAGAAGAATTACATGGGAATAATCGTCAAGACCGACGAGGACCTGTTCATCGGAAGGCCCGAGGGCGCCGAGGCCGTCAAGCTCGGTGACCTCCAGAAGGGCGGCCGGGGCGGCGGCGCTTCCGCCAAGCCCATCCTTATAAGGGAAGCCTGCGACCTCTGCGAGAGCGCGGGGGTCGAGCCCCTTTGCGTGGCCGCGTGCCCGCACGACGCCCTGTATCTCGAGTGAGGAGACGCGCATGGACTCCATGTATTACGGAGACACCCTTATAGTGGACCTGGACTCCGGTGCGACCGAGCAGGTTCCCTTCGACGAGGCCGACGAGGTTGGCCCCGGCCTCGCCGCCGGGCTCGCTCTCTACGAGAAGCACAGGGACTCAGACCCGCTGGTCTTCGGCTCCGGGCTTTTCACCGGCACCCCGGTCCCGGGCGCTTGCCTCGGATTCGCCCTGGGGACAAGCCCTCTGACCGGGGAGCCCGCGGTTGCCCCGCTCGACCAGTACGCCGGCGCGGAGATGAAGCTCTCCGGTTTCTCGATGGTGGTGGTCAAGGGCGCCTCGCCGGGGCCGGTGTACCTGTGGCTGCACGACGGTGTGGCCGACGTACAGGACGCCTCTTCCCTGGCCGGAGGAGACACTTGGGAAACCACCGACGCCATCCGCAGGGAGATGGGGGAGAGCCTGATCCAGGTGGTTTGCATCGGTCCCGCGGGGGAGGCCTGCTCGAATCTCGCCTCGATGTCCATAAACTACTGGGGCTCGGGCGACACCGCAGCGCTCGGCGCCCTGATGGGTCGCAAGAAACTCAAGGCCGTCGCGACGAGGGGGCTTGGGATGCTCGACGCGGACGATCCCGCCGGGTTCTACGAGGGTGCCATGGCCCTTCTCGCGTCCGCTCGAATCGATGGGGGCTTCCGGCCGGTCTGCTCGGCCCTCGGGGCGCCCGACCTCGACCTGTGGCTGGCTCCGATAGCCCACAGGAGAAGGGCCTGTTTCGCCTGCCCGGGCTCCTGCCGGACGTTCGTGAAGTACAACGAGGCCCCAAGCGTCATGGAGTCCACCGACGTGGAAGAACCGGGGATGCTCGTAACGGACGCGGCCGCGGCGCTCTGGCTGATGCGGGGCGGGTGGGAAGCGGAGGCCGCCTGCAGGGCGATGGAGGCAATGGCGCGTGAAGGCCTGGACATCAACCGCGGCGCCCGCGAGCTGTCCCCGGAGCCGCGGACGGACCCATCCGAAATACTGGCCGCCGTCCGTGAGCTGGAGGGATCGCGGGAGGCGGGCTGGCCCGCGGGCGAACGGATGGAAGGCGGGATGTTCGGCAGCAGGGTCCCTCCGGTCGCCGGCGCCGATGATTGGCTCCAGGCCAACAGGCTGGGCTACGTTCTAGGCGTTTGTCCGACGCTGCTGCTGCTTTCCGGTCTTGACGCGGAGGGCCTTCTAGAGCTGTGCGGGCCCGCCGCCGGTCTGAACGCGAAGCTTGACGATATCGACGGCATGTTCGGCTAGGGTAAGATGAAAGGCCGTACCCGGCGGGCCGCAAAGGACCCGGCGCTCCAGGGCTTCGGCTCTATTGCCGCCGCCCGGCCCCGCGTGGCCGTCTATTACGGCGAGGGCGCCTCGCACTCCTGGATATGGTTCGCGGACCTCCTGGAGCGGCTCTCGCTGTTCGACGTGAACTTTGTTACACATAGCGACGTTCTCACCGGCGCACTGGACCGCGCCGAGGTCCTGCTGGTCGGAGGGGGAGACACATACGCCATCGCCGGCGCCCTCGGCGAGGCGGGAGCCGCCGCGATCAGGGAATTCGTCGAGAAAGGCGGGTTCTACCACGGCTCGTGCGCGGGGGCCTACCTGGTATTAAGCGGTGTGGATATCGCGCCTTTCACCCCATTCGACCTGGTCGAGGGCGACATGGTCAACGTGATGCGCGACCCCCCGGCGCCCAGGTGCATGGCGCACAAGTACCTGGCCCCCTACGGGGACGACCGGGTATTCCATCCCGTCTATGGGGAGGTCTTGCTGTCTGTGGGACCCGCCGCCCCGGGCCGTTACGCCCTCCAACCCCCCCGGTTGACTGGAGCTCCCCTGTTCGGCGGCCCGGTGATGGCGATCCCGGACGAGTCGTGCAGGCTTGCCGATTACGCGGGGACGACGGAGCGCGCAGCTTTTCCCTGGCCACCAGAAGAGGTCGAGCGCCTGATCGAGGGCAGGCAGGCGGTGGCGTTGCGCGTCCTGGGAGCCGGCACGGTCGTGGCAAGCGGCCCGCACCTGGAGCACCCGCTCTACCCGCGCGCGAACGCACTGATCGCCGGAGCCCTTAAAGCGCACCTGGAGCGCCGGGGGGACATGCCGCGCGAGCACGGCGACGCGCTCCGCGGGCGTCCGGTTGCAGGAGGCGGAAGGCCGGGCCGGGACACTTCGCGCGGCGTGGAGCGGGCGCTCCTCGAGATCAGGCGCCAGGTCTCGAACGCGCGCATAGTGGCCTTCGGGCTGGAACAGACGGCCGTCACCTGGAGGATAGGGGTGAAGGTATGGGAGCCCGAGAAGATACGTATGTTTCTCGAATGCGCCTGGGACCGGCTGCCGGGCCTGGGTGACCGCTGCGCGACATGCGCCGAGCCTCCCCTGGCAGAGCTGGAGGAACTGGCGGACCGGTACGCGAGCGTGACCGGGCTCGCGAGGACGCTTAAGCTCGAGGTGGAGTCCGGGCGCGAATCCGGCAAGGAAGCGTCCGTGCTGCTCGACGGGCTCAAGGAGACGACGGCGGACTTCTTCTCGCTCTGCTTCGGCCTGCGCCTGGCCGGGCAGGCGGGAGAGACTTGTCTGCAATCGGGGGAACGAGGCAGATGGCCGTAAGGACCGGAGTCTATATCTGCCACTGCGGCAGCAATATCGCGGGCACCGTCGATTGCGCGGGCGTGGCCGCGCGCGCTTCCGGCATGCCGGGCGTGGCCGTCGCCAGGGATTACCGGTACATGTGCTCCGAGGCAGGGCAGGCCCTCATAAAAAGGGACATAGAAGAGCTCGGGCTGCGACGGGTAGTCGTGGCCGCCTGCTCGCCTCGAATGCACGAGCACACCTTCCGCCGGGTGCTGGAGGAGGCCGGCCTCAACCCGTACCTTCTGGAGATGGCGAACATCCGCGAGCAATGCTCCTGGGTCCATGCCGACCGTGACGTCGCGACCGCCAAGGCCGCCTCCCTTGTCGGCGGATCAGTAGCCAAGGTGGCCCTGCACAGGGAGCTGTCACGCCGGCAGTTCCCGGTATCGCAGTCCGTCCTGGTAATCGGGGCCGGTATCGCCGGCATACACGCTTCGCTGAAAATCGCAGACGCGGGGAAGAAGGTGTACCTGCTCGAGCGGAAGCCAGCCATAGGCGGGCACATGGCACAGCTCGACAAGACCTTTCCCACCCTCGACTGCTCCGCGTGCATACTTACGCCGAAGATGGCGGACGTGGCCCGGCACCCGAACGTCGAAATTATGACCGATAGCATGCTCGAGGAGTTGAACGGCTTCGTGGGGAACTTCCGCGCGAGGGTGAGGACTCTGTCCAGGCGCGTCGACCTCCACAGGTGCACAGGCTGCGGCGATTGCGCCGAAGCGTGCGTGATGGCGGACCGGGTTCCCGACGGCTTCGAGGCCGGGCTCGCGAAGCGCTCCGCGATCTACGTGCCGTTCCCGCAGGCGGTGCCGCTCGCCGCGGCAGTGGACCCGGACTCGTGCCTCAAACTCACAAAGGGCGCGTGCAAGTCGCCGTGCCTGGAGGCGTGCGAGGCGGAAGCGATCGATTTCGATATGGAGGACTCCGTGTGCGAGCTGGACGTGGGAGCCCTCCTCGTCGCGACGGGTTTCGACGTGTTCGACGCGGCGAAGATGCCGCAGTTCGGCTACGGCAGGTACCCCGAGGTGCTCGACGGCCTGCAGTTCGAGCGGATGCTGTCGGCCTCCGGGCCCACGCGGGGCATGATAGTGGGACCCGACGGACGCCAGCCGGGCTCGATAGCGTTTATCCACTGCGTTGGGTCGCGCGACGAGAACGCCAATGAATACTGCTCAAGGGTATGCTGCATGTACTCCATGAAGCAGGCCCACCTCGCCCGCGAGAGGACGGGCGCGCGCGTGAGCGAGTTCTACATAGACATAACCGCTTTCGGGAAGGGTTGCCAGGAGTTCTACAGGCGGGTGCGCGACGAGGGCGTGTTCTTCGTCAGGGGCAAGTGCGCCGACGTGGCGCGCGTGGGTGGAGAGCTCAAGGTGTTCGCCGAGGACACGCTCCTCGGGCGGATGGTCGAGCTGCCTGTAGACATGGTGGTGCTGGCGACAGGCCTGGTGCCCCCGGCCGGCACCCCGGGCCTGGCCCGCGTCATCGGCCTGTCGACGGGTCCCGACGGATTCCTCAGCGAGGCTCACCCCAAGCTGCGGCCGGTGGAGACGGTGATGGACGGAGTCTTCCTGGCGGGCTGCTGCCAGGGGCCCAAGGACATACCTGATACGGTCGCCCAGGCGGGAGCGGCTGCCTCTGAGGCCATAGCCCTGCTGGACAGGGGGAAAGTGGACGTCGAAGCCGGCCTGTGCCGCGTCGACGGGGAGAAGTGCGCCGGATGCGGGCTGTGCGTACTCGCCTGTCCCTACGGAGCGGTGACGCTGGAGGACGGAGTGGCGTTAGTCAACGAAGCGCTGTGCAAGGGATGTGGCACCTGCGCGGCGGCGTGCCTTGGCGGCGCGGCGCAGACCGAG
>CAZAIS010000156.1:0-6463 GCA_964485255.1 uncultured Acidimicrobiales bacterium
CAATGTCGTCGTAAAGCGCGACAACTTCCTCCATCGTTCGCTGGTGATGGACAATACTTACATAGGCCCCGCGTGCCACTTCCGCGGCGGTGTAATAGGCAGGAACTGCGACATCAAGTCGGGGGTGCGCATAGATGAAGGCGCGGTTCTGGGAGACGACTGCCTCGTCGGCGACAACGCGATAATAAACCATGGTGTGCTGATCTTTCCTTTCAAGACCGTCGACTCCGGTGCCACCGTCAATTCGAGCATAATATGGGAATCACGCGGCGTGCGCTCGCTGTTCGGAAGGCACGGCGTATCAGGCCTTATAAACGTGGACATAACCCCGGAGAAGGCGGTGCGGCTTGGAATGGCCTACGCCTCTACCCTGCCGGTCAACGCCCAAGTCGTCACCAGCCGCGACGGAACTCGGTCCGCACGCATTATCAAGCGCGCGTTCATGGCCGGGGTGAACGCGTCAGGGGTCCACTGCCGCGACCTCGAGGTCAGCGCCGTGCCTGTGAACCGGTTCACGGTTGAGAGCCACAACGACCAGGGCGGGGTGGACACCAGGACGAGCGAGCGCGACCCCCAGTGGATAGACATCAACTTTTTCGACGAACAGGGACGCGACCTCGACGTCAACGCGCAGCGCAACATGGAGCGCATATTTTCCAGGAGCGACTTTCGAAGGGCGTTCCTCGACGAGCTTGGGGAAATATACTACCCGGCAAGGGCCAGGGAGGCCTACACACGCGCGCTCGAGGAGCACGTCGACACGAGCGCGATAGAAGCGGCTCAGTTCAAGGTCGTCTTCGATTATGGGTACGGCGCCGCTTCACTGATAATGCCGGGTCTGCTCGGGAAGCTCGGGTGCGAGGTACTGAGCCTGAACGCCTACACCGACGAGAAGAAGCTGATCACCGCCCGGCCCAGCCGGGAGGAGTCCTTGAAGCGCCTCGGCGAGGTAGTCGTCTCGTTTAACGCTGACATAGGGCTTCTCTTCGACAACGGCGCCGAGCGACTCGCCGTCGTGACCGAGAAGGGCGATGTACTGGCGGGCAGCGATCTGCTCATAGCCCTGGCCGGCCTCGTCATGAGACGCGCCGGCGAGCCTGGAAGGATCGCGGTCCCGGTCAACCAGCCTTTCGTCATCGAGGATGCCGCCTCGGCTCACGGGTTCGAGGTCGTTCGCACCAAGCTCGACAGGTCGAGCATCATGTCCGTCGCGCGCGAGGAGGGCGTGGTGTTCGCCGGCAGCGGTGACGGCGGGTTTATCTTCCCGGAGTTCATGCCGGTATACGACGCGATGATGGCTTTCGCGAAGATCATGGAGATGCTGGCCCTGGCCCGGGAGACGCTGGCCGGCCTGCGCGAGGACATGCCCCATTACTGCCTGCTACGACGCGAAGTGTACACCTCCTGGGAAAACAAGGGCACCGTGATGCGGGTGCTCCTCGAGTCCCACGAGGGCAGGGGGGTCGATTCCACCGACGGCATAAAGATCTCCTGGGACGGGGGCAGGAGGTGGGCGCTCGTGATTCCCGACCAGGTGGAGCCCGTGTTGCATCTGTACGCTGAAGGTGACGGCGAGGCCGATACCCACGCGATACTCGATACCTACGAGGCCGAGATTAAGAAGTCCGCCCTCTAGAGTGCTATACTCATTCCCACCGGCTTGCTTATCCAGGGAGTGGTTGTCGTGACTGAGATTACCTTTGGTACCAATGGATGGCGCTCGAGTGTCGAGACCGATTTCAACGAGGGAAATGTCAGGATCGTCACTCAGGCGATCTGCAACTTCCTCTACCAGAAAGAAATTGCTCAGAAGGGCTGCGTCGTAGCCTACGACACCAGGACACACTCCGAGGGATTCGCGGATGTCGTATGTGACGTGCTCATGAGAAACGGCGTTGCCGCACTTCGAATGGAGACTTTCTGTCCCACGCCGCAGGCGGCTTTTGCCGTGAAACAGGTTGGAGCCGCGGGCGCCGTCATGCTGACGGCATGCACCGGCCCTCCTTCCCACAATGGAATACATTTCATACCACACTACGCCGGCCCCGCCACGCTCGACATAACCGATGACATCGAGTGGGAGATAGGTTCGATAATCGAGGAAGGCAACCTGGAACCCCCGCCGGAGAGGACCCTCGGTCCGGTGAAGAAGCTCGATATCAGCAACGACTACATCAAGCACCTCCTGACTCTCGTCGAGCGCTCCATTATCGAGCGCTCCAAGGTGAAGATACTGTTCGACCCCATGTACGGTTCGGGTCAGAACGTCTTCATGCGGGTCCTGGCGCACATGGAGGCGTTTGTGGTCCCCCTTCACTGCCACCTGGACCCCGAGTTCGCCGGGCTTCTCCCGGAGCCCACGGAGGCGAATCTCAAGGAGTGCCGGAAGGCGGTGCTCGACAACAAGGCGGACGTCGGCGTAGCCCTCGACGGCGACGCCGACCTCTTCGGCGTCATTGATTCGGCCGGGGTCTACCTCACGCCGAACAAGGCCCTTACCTTGATACTCTGGTACCTGCTGACCTACAAACCCACGGGGGGCGCTGTCGCAAGGACCATCGCCACTACTCACATGCTGGACACGATAGCCGAGCACAACGGGTGCAGGGTTCTGGAGACACCAGCCGGTTTCGAGCACATCGGCGAACTGATGCGCAAGAAGATGATAATACTGGGAGGCGAACAGAGCGGGGGCATGAGCATCGCCGGCCACATACCGGAGAAGGACGGTCTGGTCGCCGATTTGATACTGATAGAGATCGCCGCGCGCTTCAAGAAGCCGCTCTCCGAGTTGCTGGACAATATCTATCGCGAGTTCGGCCCCTGCTTCGACGAGCGAATTGACGTCGAGACAACCGAGCGGAAGAAGGCGGAATTGATGGAATCCCTGCGCGAATCTCCACCCCGCAGGATCGGGGAGGAGGACGTGGTCAAGGTCGACCTGCGTGACGGTGTCAAGGTCATTACCGAGGACGACACGTGGATACTTGTCAGAGCATCGGATAACGAGCCGCAGGTCAACCTGTTCTTCGAGGCTCGCAGCCGTGAATCGTTTGACAAGGCTCGAAAAGCGGCGTTAAAAATAGTCAAAGGCAGGTAATCGCGGCGGCGAGGTGAGGCCATGGATAACCTGAAGATGTGTTGCGTCGCGCCCCATCCGCCGATACTCGTGCCGGAGATAGGCGGGCCGGAGGCGAGGAAGGTCAGCAGCAGCGCCGAGAGCCTGGAGACGCTCGCCTCGGAGATCGAGGCCTTGAACCCGGACGCACTGGTAATCATGTCTCCGCACAGCCCCCTGAGCGCGGACGCCTTTACCGTCAGAGTTGCGCCTTCGCTGGGCGGTTCTTTCTCGCAGTTCGGCGAGCCCGGGATCCGGGTGGACACCACCGCGGATGTCGCGCTCGCGCGCGCGGTGGCCACGGAGTGCGCGAAGCTGGACGTACCCTGCGAGCCCGTCGGGGGAAAAGAACACCCCTTTCGCGGCTCGGGGGATCTCGACCATGGAATACTCGTACCGCTCTATTTCCTTGCGCGGAAGGCGTACCCGCTGGTCTGCCTTTCGATGTCGTTTCTCGACTACCAGGCTCACTACCTTGTAGGGTTGGCCATTAGAAGGGCTGTTGAATCTAGCGGCCGCAAATGCGTGTTTATAGCGTCGGGGGATATGTCCCACCGGCTGACGCCGTCCGCCTCGGCGGGCTACAGCCCCCGCGGCGCCGAATTCGACAGGACGATCGTAGACATACTCGAAAGCGGAGACCTCTTCCGGCTGTTCGAACTCGACGCCCGTCTCATCGACGAGGCGGGGGAGTGCGGTCTGCGCTCCTTGTTCGCGCTGGCGGGCACGGTAGACGGCTACGCTCGCTCCAGCGATGTGCTCTCGTACGAGGGGCCCTTCGGTGTAGGTTACCTGGTGGCCAGGGTCGTACCAGGCGAGAGGGACGAGTCTCTGACGATGCTCAGTGAGGGGGATCGACCGTGAGCCCCGCCGCCGGACCCAGGAGCAGCCACGCCAAGCTCGCCAAAAGAGTCGTCGAGGCCTTCGTAAAGGGTGGGAAGATCCCGGACGCGCAAGAGGCTCCTGTGGAACTCAGGGACAGGCGGGCCGGTGTTTTCGTCTGCCTGAAGAAGGCGGGCGAGCTGCGGGGATGCATAGGGACCATACAGCCATCGACCGGGAGCATAGCCCAGGAGATCGCCAACAACGCCGTGTCGAGCGCGTCGGCCGACTTCAGGTTCCCCCCCGTATCCAAGGAGGAACTGGACAGCCTTACCTACTCCGTCGACGTTCTCGGCGAGCCCGAGGACATTCCGGACATGAGCTTCCTGGAGCCCCGTACTTACGGGGTTATCGTAAGCAGCGGAAGGAAGACGGGACTTCTCCTGCCTGACCTCGAAGGCGTGGACACCGCCCCGGACCAGGTCCGCATAGCCATGATGAAAGCCGGAATCGCCCCGGGTGAACCCGTCAGGCTTCAGCGCTTCAAGGTCACCCGGCACGAGTGAAGCCCAGATGCCGGATCCAGCGCGCGCGAAGATAGAACCGGGTACCCGCCTCGCCGCCGTCCTGGGGCCTACGGCAGTTGGAAAAACGGCGGTCTCGCTTCTCATTTCACGGGGACTCAACGCGGAGATCGTCTCGGTCGACGCTATGCAGGTATACGCGGGGATGGACGTCGGCACCGGGAAGCCTTCCGCGAGCGAGCGCGAGGCTGTCAATTTCCACATGCTCGACGTTGCCGATCCCGCGTTGGATTACTCGGTCGCCCGCTTCAAGCGGGAAGCCGATCGAAGCCTCCTCGATATCACGGCGCGGGGCAGGCTACCGCTGCTGGTCGGCGGGTCCGGGCTGTACTACCGAGCACTGGTTGACGATTTGGACTTCGCGTCCGCGAAAGGAGTGGTGCGTCGCGACGTGGAGATCGAAGAGGGTCTCTCCGGCCTGAGCGACCTCGAGCTACACGACCTGCTCGAGGACCTCGACCCGGTCTCGGCACGCTCGATCCCCACGGCGAACAGGAAGCGGGTCGCGCGAGCCATAGAAGTCGCCCGCGGCGGGGGCCGCCTGATATCAGAGCGCCAAAGCTCCTGGTGCGATTACAATTCGCCGTACAAGCTGATCGCGACTGCCCTGGACATGCCCAGAAGGGCGCTCTACGGGCTTATCGACGAGCGGGTTGATCGAATGATTTCATCGGGCCTCGAGGACGAGGTGCGCCGCCTGTCAGCCGCCGGCCTGCGGCGGGGCACGACCGCCGGCGAAGCGCTGGGTTACAGGCAGTTGCTGGAGTACCTCGACGGAGAGAAGACGCTCAGAGACGCGATAGAAGAGATAAAGCTGCGCACCCGGCGTTTCGCGAAACGCCAGCTCACATGGTTCAGGTCGGACCCTCGGATAATGTGGTTTAAGGTAGACTACGACGGCCCGCAAAATGGTGGGTGCCTGGAAGACGCGCTGGGCGATACTGCCGTTTCCATGCTTGAATATATAAGGGCCAATCTGGAGAATTGAACACTATGGACTTTTTTAAGTACGAAGCCACGGCAAATGACTTCATAATGCTGGACCTCACGTCAGGGGGCCGCTCTACGGCGCCGGATACCGCGCGGCGCCTGTGCCACAGGCGCACCGGCATCGGGGCGGACGGAGTCATTGAGATGCTTCCCTCCGCCGTCTGCGACGTCAGGATGCGCATACTGAACGCCGACGGCTCGGAGGCGGAAATGTGCGGCAACGGAATACGCGCGCTGTTCCTGTTCGCTCTCGACAGGGGGGTCACCGACAAGGACGTCCTCGACGTTGAGACGCCGGCGGGCGCAAGACGCGTCATCAGGGAAAACGGGGGGCCTTCGCCCTTGTTTTCCGTGGACATGGGGAAGCCCGGCTTGAGAAGATCCGACATCCCGGTGGCGGGGCCGCCCCGAGAGGACGCCGGGAGCGTCGCGGTGAAGCTGAAAGACGGGACAATAGCCGAGGCGACCTGCGTCTCCATGGGAAACCCCCACTGCGTCCTCTTCGTCGAGGACCCGGGCTCGTGCCCCGTGTCAAGCCTGGGGCCCGCGATAGAGGAAAACGAGATTTTCCCCGAGAGAACAAATGTCGAATTTGTGAAAGCGGCCCCCGGTGAAGCGCTGGAAGTGAGAGTGTGGGAGCGCGGAGTGGGGGAGACCATGGCGTGCGGCACCGGTGCGTGCGCGTCCCTGGTGGCGGCCTTCCGAGCGGGGCTCGCCGGCCGACGAGCCGACGTCAGGCTTCCCGGTGGAATCCTCCGGGTCGAGTGGCTCGACGAAGGGGTGTTCCTGACGGGTCCCGCGAGTCACGTGTTCGATGGAAAGACGGTGGAGTAGATGAAGCTCAGCAGAAGGCTGGAAGAGATACCCCCGTATCTCTTCGCGGAAATCGACAGGAAGATCGCCGAGAAGAAAGCGCGGGGGGTTGATGTAATAAGCTTCGGCATCGGGG
>CAZAIS010000157.1:0-6427 GCA_964485255.1 uncultured Acidimicrobiales bacterium
CCCTCGAAAAAGAATGGTTTGCCGTCCTCCATGACCGGTGGGGTATCGGGGACGCGCAGGGTCTTGAGGGCCGGCCGGCCCGCCGATTCATCCGCCATTTCAAGTCCTCCGATCCTCCGGCGCCACGTGTCCCGGGCCGTCCCGGGATACAGCCGCGCTCATGTCAGTTGTCGGGGTTGCCGAACATCTCCATGCGGTCCAGCCCGCCCAGACCCAGTACGTCGACGGGGGCGAGGCCGAACTCGCCCCAGTAAGAGAAGAAGGTCTCCATTGTACGATGGAGCCAACGACGCGTCGCCGGGCCGTAGAGCGAATGCCCGCCCGCGGGCACTATAAGCGCGGATACCATCGGGTTTTCCCCGGCCGCCTCGACGAGGGCGTGCGCTTCTCCAACGGGGGCCAGGAGGTCGTCCCGCGCGTGGATCAACAGGCAGGGTACCTCGATCTCGGACATCGTCTTCACCGGGCTCGCCTTGCGGTACAGGTCGGACTCGGCGATCTCGTAGTACTGGCACGACACCTCGCGCGTGTACTCGCGCGGGCTGAAGAAGGGACGGGGCCCTCCCGCCAGGGTCTTGAAAAGAAGCAGGAGGCGCTCCATCAGGTGCCTCACCGAGGCAAGCGTGGCCGCCGGGCCGGTGTGACTCGTCAGCCTTTCCACGCTGCTCGAGGCGTCCGCGTAGGCGCTCACGGCCACGACCCCACCGGACAGCGGCCGGTCGAGGCGGGAGCGACCGGCCGCGATCAGCACGGCGGAGGCCGCCATCCCGACACCGCACGCGCCCACGGTGCTCACAAGGTCGAGGGAATCCAGGTACTCGGCGCCCGCCATTATGTCGTCGGACTCCCGGTATCCCCAGCTCGTGGGCGCCTCGGAGAAACGCCCAGAGTCCCCGAGGTTGCGAAGGTCCAGCGCGAGCACGTGGAAGCCCCACTCGAAGAAGGCTTTCAGAGCCAGCGTGAGCAGCCAGCCGGAGTTCTTGCCGGGGAACGAGCCGCTCGCGAATATAATTGCCGGCCTCTGCGAGTCCCCAGGCTGGAGCGCGAGGTGGCCGCAGACAGGCGTGCCGTCCTGCGATTCGAGCATGACCGGCTCGAACGGGGCCGGGTAAGGGTATAGCAGCCCCGCGGTGATCCTGGTCGTAGACAGGGCCGAGGGCAACGCGTCAACGAGCATTGACACGGCGCTCGAAACGGCGGCGGGCATCCACGCGCGGAAAGGTATGTCCTCGAGATGGTCCATCGCCTCGGACATCGTCTTGATCCCGCCCCGGCACTCCAGGGAGCGCCAGGCGCCGGCGCCCGGCGCCGGAACGCCCCGGAACCTCGCGAGGATGTACGCAAAAAAGGCGATCGCCGTCAGCAGGGGAGAGAAGGCGACGATCAGGGCGGCAAGCAGCGCGCCTCTAGCGGCGCGGGGGGTTTCCTTCTCGGCGCAGGTAATTGCTCTCATATCGCGATAATTCTATCACAGGAAACGGGAGCGGACGCGCCGCGCTGGAGCGGGCGGGATGGGGCCGGCCGTAATGACAAAACAGCGTGTTTCGGTTAGTTTATAGAGCAAACGCGGCGCTCTCGCGCCGCGTCAGCACGAACGGGAGAGAAATGCCGGGAAAAACACGAAGGGCGCTCGTAACCGGGGGCGCCGGATTCATCGGTTCCCACCTCTGCGACGCTTTGCTGGCGGCGGGGCAGGAGGTCATATGCCTCGACAACTTCGCTACGGGGAGGCCGGCCAACATAGAGCAGGCCCGCTCGCGCGAGAGTTTCAGCCTTCTGGAAGGAGACGTGGCGGAGGAGTTCGATCTCGAGGTTGACGAGCTGTATCACCTGGCCAGCCCGGCAAGCCCGGTCGATTACTACGCGATGCCGGTCAAGACGATGCTCGCGAATTCAGCCGGCACGAGGAACTGCCTGGAGCTGGCCCGAAGGCTCGGCGCGAGGCTGCTGTTCGCCAGTACGTCGGAGGTCTACGGCGACCCCGAGGTCTCACCACAGCCGGAGGACTATTTCGGGCACGTGAACCCGGTGGGCCTGCGCTCGTGCTACGACGAGGGAAAGCGTTTCGCGGAGGCGCTCTGTAAAGCCTACGAGCGCGAGTACGGGACCGACGTGGTGATCGTGAGGATCTTCAACACCTACGGCTCGCGGATGCGCCCCGATGACGGAAGGGTGATACCGAACTTCATCTGCCAGGCCCTCGAGGGCCGGCCCCTGTCGGTTTACGGCGACGGGAACCAGACCCGAAGCTTCTGTCACGTGAGTGACATGGTCAGGGGTCTCATGCTCGCGATGAACGCCCCGGGCGCCCACGGCCGGGTTATCAATATCGGCAACCCGGACGAGATGCGCGTGATAGACCTCGCGACGCGCGTCCGCGAGAAGACGGGAAGCGACTCCCGGGTGGCATTCGAGCCCCTGCCGGAGGACGACCCGCTCCAGAGGAAACCCGACATCGCCAGGGCGACCGAGTTGCTCGGGTGGACCCCCCAGGTCGGGCTGGACGAAGGCCTGGACGACACGATCTCGTGGTTCGCCCGGGCGCGGGGGGGCGGGCTTGGACGCTGAGGAGAGGGTCTGGGGGGCCTGCACCCCCGAGGAGGAGGAGCGCTACAAGGCCATCATCCGGGAGCGGGTGGAGAATTCTCCCTTCTACCGTCACATGGGCCTCGAGGTCACGGGCCTGGGGTGCGGATGGTCCACCTTCAAGATGAAGGCGGGGCCAAGCCTGCACAACGTGGGGGGCATAGTCCACGGGGGCGCCCTGACCTCGATAGCCGACGCCGCGGCGGGAGTGGCGCTCGCCACCCTGCTGGAGGCTGGCAGGGAGCGGCCGATCACCATCGAGATGAAGATCAACTTCTGCTCACCGGTGATCGAAGGTGACGTGGAGGCGAAGGGAAGCGTCGTCCAAAAGGGAAGCCGCATAACGGTCTGCGAAGTCGACGTGACCCAGGGCGATCGCCTCGTCGCCAAGGGGATCTCGACCTACATGGTCCTGTCGGCGGACGGCTAGGGCGCGACCGGCTACAGGGGCTCTATCTCCCAGAAGTCGGACGTCCAGTAATAGGTGAGCTTGAACCTGCGGCCGGATTCATCCAGTACGTCCCACACCGAGAGGGTGAGACCTTCCATGCCTTCGACCTGTTCCACGTGCGCGGAGTTGACCTTCCTGACCAGGTGGTGCGTATCACCTATGTAGAACTCGCGCGGCTCGTTGGCGTACGAACAGCCGCTGTAGGCGACCACTCGGTGCTCCAATTGGGGACAGCCTCCCGGGCCCGCTGCTTGCTACTCCGATACGGAGTCGAGCTCCTCCAGGTCCTTACCGTTGCCCATCTGGGCAGTGGTCATCAGGCCCTTCTCTTCTCCGCGAATGAAAGCCTCGACCATGTCGCGGGCTTCGTTATCGGGGAACTGTACCGGCGGGGACTTCATGAAGTAGGCCGCCGGCCCCATGAGGGCGCCGGACATCCCGCGGTCCATCGCCAGCTTGCAGCATCTCAGCGCGTCGATGACTATCCCGGCCGAGTTCGGCGAATCCCATACCTCGAGCTTGAACTCCATGTTGAGAGGCACGTCGCCGAAGGCCTTGCCCTCGCAGCGGATATAAGCCCACTTGCGGTCGGTCAGCCAGGAGACGTAATCCGAGGGCCCGATGTGTATGCACCCGCTCTCGATCTTGTGATCGAGCTGGGAAATGACGGAGTTGGTCTTCGAGATCCTCTTGGACTCGAGTCGCTCTCGCTCCAGCATGTTCTTGAAGTCCATGTTGCCGCCGACGTTGAGCTGGCTGGTCCTCTCGAGCGTGACGCCGCGGTCGTTGAAGAGACGGGCCAGGACCCTGTGCACGATAGTGGCGCCGACCTGGCTCTTGATGTCGTCCCCGATAATCGGCAGACCCGCTCGCCTGAACTTGCCCTGCCACATTTCCTCGTTGGCGATGAACACCGGGATGCAGTTGACCACTCCGCAGCCCGCCTCGAGCGCTTCGCTGATGTAGAACCTCGTGGCGTCCTCGCTGCCGACCGGGAGGTAGTTGATGATGACGTCCGCGCCCGTCTCGCTCAGCACCTCGGAGACGTCGGCGATCGGAGCGGCGCTCTCCGCGATCGACTCCTTGTAGTACTTGCCGAGGCCGTCCAGTGAGGGGCCGCGGTTGACCTCGACGTCCAGAGGAGGCACGTCGGAGAACTTCATGGTGTTGTTCGGCTCGGTGAATACGGCCTCGCCAAGGTCTTTTCCGACCTTGTTGGCGTCGACGTCGAACGCCGCCACGAACTTGATGTCCTTTATGTGGTACGGCCCTATGCTGACGTGCATGAGCCCCGGAATGCTGTCGCCTTCAGCGGAATCGCGATAGTACTCGATTCCCTGGATGAGAGATGAGGCGCAGTTCCCCACACCGACTATTGCCACCCTGACCTCTGCCATTTCCGCTGCCTCCTTGCTCACATGCGCCGTCCCGCCGGCTTCAGGCGCCTAAAGCCGCCGATATCTTTCTCTGTGTATTCCCTGAGTCCGTCTCCGGTTCGCCTGACGCGGACTCTCTTTTCCGAATAGTCTCCTGCTCGTGCGCCATCAACTTGTCCAGCCACCTGATGTCGCTTTTCGCGAGCTCCACCTTGTGGCTCAGCAGGCCCTTGCGATAACGGTCGGTGTCGCCGTTGCTGGACCTGTATGCCTTGAACTGGGCTACCTGCTCCTCCAGGATCCCGCGCCTCTTTTCGAGCAGCGCCAGGCGCGTCTCCGGCTCCAGGTACTGGAAGAAAGCCATGTAAAGATCGAACTTCTCGGTGTCCGCGAGCGACGCACCGGGCATTTCGCCGGCAAGCGTCCGCATGAACGCAGCCTCGCCGCTTTTCGTGATACGGTACACGTTCCTGTGCCGGGTCTTCTCCTTGACCGAGTAGGCCCTTTCGATCGAGCCGGACTTCTCGAGCCTCTTGATGGCGGGGTAGAGCGACCCGTAGCTCACGGTCCAGAAATGACCGAGCATGTACGTGAGCCTCTTCTTCAGCTCATACCCGTGCATGGGCCTCTCTTTCAAAAGGCCCAGAATCGCAAGCTCCAGCACTTTTTTGCTGCCTTTCCTCCGAAGCGCGCCGCTCAATATATCAAATCGATATATCCGGGGCAAGAGTCTATATCGATTCGATATATCTGTCAACCGGATGGCAAGATAAAGGGATTCAGGTGCCCTCTCGGGCTATCCGGCGAAGGAATCGAGGTAGCTCTCTATGTAAGCGCTGACGGCGTCGGCGGGGCTGTAGATGCCGAAGTGCCCCTCGCAGAGAATGTCCGCGTGAAGATCGAGAAGCCTGCGCATCGAGTCGCGCCAGGTGTCGATGTCCGAGCCGAAGTCGGGGTGAAACGGTCCGTGGATGTCTTGCCCGAAGAGTACCCGGGTCTTCTCCAGGTCCGCGTACGCGCAGACGGAGCCGGGGGTGTGGCCAGGGGTGGCGACGACCTTCAGCTCCAGGTCTCCGACCTGCAGGACCGACTCATCACCGGACAGCTTCCGGTCGAGCGGCAGGGGATCGAAGCGGACGCGGTACATGAAAGCGGCACTCATCACGCTGTCGCCCGACTCCAGCGGCCAGGCGTCCTTCTCGTGTGCGACAACCTCTACTCCGTAGTCGCGGCGGAACATCTCCGCTGCGCCCACGTGGTCTATATGGCAGTGCGTGAGCAGCAGGGTGTCGATGTCCCCGGGCTCGAAGCCCAGCCGTATCACGTTCGCTACGATGGCCTTGTACCCGGGACCGCACCCGCAATCGACAAGGGCGAGCGGCCCGGCGCCATCGATCAGGTAGACGCAGCAGTCGTTCGCGGACGACATGTCCGAGCCGCCGACCTGGTATATTCTCGAGCATATCTTGAACGGGGTCCTGTACCTGTTCACGCGTTACTCCGGCTTCACGGCGCGCCGCCCGTCTTCTCCAGCCTGATTGTAGTACGTTCGGCGTTCATGCGGAGCATGATAATTGACGATGCCTGAAAAGTGCACCCTTTGTTACAATTCATGTGCCGAGACGAGCGCGGAGGGGGAAGGATTTTGGACCTTGCGGAAGCGCAGGTGAAGGCGGCCGCGCTGGCCGCGAACATAGAGACGGTGATAAAGGGCAAGCGCCGTACAATCGACCTTGCCGTCATAGCGCTCATCTGCGCCGGGCACCTGCTGGTAGAGGACGTCCCGGGAGTGGGCAAGACCGTGCTGGCCAAGGCCCTCGCGCTGTCGATCGCCGGCACCTTTCACCGAATCCAGTTCACCCCGGACCTCCTTCCCTCGGACGTCACCGGCGTGTCGGTGTTCAACCAGAAGACCTCCGAGTTCGAGTTCCAGCCCGGCCCGGTCTTCGCCAACGTCCTGCTGCTGGACGAGATCAACCGCACGACGCCTCGCACACAGTCGAGCCTTCTCGAG
>CAZAIS010000158.1:0-6355 GCA_964485255.1 uncultured Acidimicrobiales bacterium
GGGCTTCAGGGGTGACCTCCCCTCGAAGATCGAGTCCACCCGCTCGCCCTCGATGAGCCCCTCGGCCTCGCACAGCTTGAAGAGTTCCGTGCCGGGGTAGGGGATGAAGGTCGAGACCTGTATGGTGTCGGGGCGGCACCGGCCGTTGACCTTGATCGTGTCCAGCACCATCGAGGTGTCCTCGAGCGGCAGCCCGAACATGTTGGTGGACACCGTTTTCATGCCCGCGTCGCGGCAGGCGGCGAAAGCGCGAACGATCCGCTCGTCGGACATGTGCCGGTTGAGGACCTTCCCGCGCAGCCAGGCGTTCCCGCTCTCGATCCCCATGCACACCACCTCGCAGCCCATCTCCGCGAGCCCGCGCGCCATCTCCTCATCCATGAAGTTGACCCGCGAGTTGCAGATGAACGGCATCGCCACCCGGTCCCGGTAGATCCCGGAGAGCCTCGCGAACCACTCCCGGTCGGTGGTCAGGATGTCGTCGTCGAACCGTATGTACTCGATCCGCCCGTCGGCCGCGACTATCTCTTCGATCTCGGCAACCACGTTCTCGGGGCTGCGGAACCGCACGTAGTCCCCCGGGTTCGGGTAGACGCTCTTCTGCGCGTGGTTGGAGCAGTAGGTGCAGTTGAAGGGGCACCCGCGCGATGCCATGAGCGTCCCCCGGGGGTGCTGGTCGGCGCAGAAGAGCCCGGGGTCGAAGATGCTCCTGTCGGGGAAGGGGAGGGCGTCCAGGTCGGTCTCGAGCGGACGCGCGGGGTTGCGCGCGACCCCCCCGCCGGGGAGAGCGGCCCACAGGCCCGCGATGCCCGAAGGGTCGCGCCCCGCCTCGAGCGCTTCGCACAGCTCCACGATCGTGTCCTCCGCCTCTCCGACGCAGGCGAAGTCGATGCCGCGCGTGCCGGCAACCTCAGCGGTCGCGATCGTGGGGTGCACCCCGCCGCATGCCGTGGGGACGTCCATCTCGTCCCGCAGCCACCCCGCCCAGCGCGCCACGTGACGGAACATGTGGGTCGTGCTCGAGAAGCCTATGAGGTCGGGCCGCTGTGCCTTCACCCGCTCCACGAGCCACTCGCGTTCCGGGGGCTCCACAACGTGAACGAGCGAGGTCCGGTGACCCGCTTCCTTCAGCACGGCGGAGAGGTACGCGATACCGAGGTAAATCCTGCCCTCGGGCATGAACGTGCCGTCGGGGTACTGGAAGAAGTCGGGGTAGACGAAGGTTACTTTCAAGCGCTCCGCCTCAGTGCTTCAGGTACATGAGCGAGCGGACCAGGTACCTGCGGAAGTAGTCGTTCTTGCTGGTGAACGCAAGCAGCGGCCTCATGAACGAGGTGCGGTTGCCCCACTTGATGCTGAGGATGCCGTGCCGGAAGTAATGCTGGTAGCGGTCCACGAGCTTTTGCCGGAAGGAGTCCTCCGCCGGGTCGATGTGGAAGCTCCCGCTCGCGAAGCGGCTGTCCAGAATGTGCTCTGCGGCCATCTCGCCGGTCTCCAGCGCGTAGGTGATGCCCTCGCCGCTCACCGGATTGGTCATGCTCGCCGCGTCGCCCACCAGGATCAACCCGGGGCACTCGACCCTGCTCCCCCCGAGTCCCACCCGCAGCAGCGCTCCGCGCAGGGGCGAGATGGGCTTCGCGTTCTTGAGCTTGGGGGCGACGAACGGGGTCTCGTGAATGAGCGTATCGAAGAACTCGTGCAGGTCGATCTTGTCCCGGTGCATGTGGTAGAGCATGGCGCCCACGCCGACGTTGGCGATGCCGTCCCGCGTGACCGGGAACACCCACCCGCTTCCGGGGCTAACCGCTTTGTCGGGGTACACCTCGAGGTAGTCGCCGATGTCCTCGACCCCCTCGAAATATTGACGGATGGAGATGCCCAGGTAGAGCGGGTCGTTCACCAGGAGGCCCATCTTGCGGCCCAGGACGGAATGGGGACCATCCGCCCCCACCACCACCGGCGCCGTCAGCTCGAGCTCCCTGCCGTCTTGAACGGCCCTGACGCCGACTACGCGGCCGCCCTCGACCAGCGGCTCGGTGATCCTGCACCCCTGGCGGACCTCCGCCCCGTTCTCGGCCGCGTAATCCAGCAGGATCTTGTCGAAGTCGACGCGCTTGATTATGTACCCGTGGTCGGGGAACCTGGGGGTCGGCGGGATGAGCGTTTGCACCATGGCCTTGCCCGCGCCCGCGAACCTGAAACCGTGGAACTTGTTGAACCGCCCGTCGAGCCGCTCGCGAAGGCCCATCCGGTAGAGGTTTCGAACCGCGCGGGGCGCGATCCCGTCACCGCATATCTTGTCCCGGGGGAAGGTGGCCTTGTCGGCGAGGAGCACGTGTACCCCCTGCCGCGCCAGGTAGTAAGCGGTGGACGAACCCGCCGGGCCCCCACCCGCGATTATCACTTCGTAATCCATCGACCCTCCAGCCTCGACTATAAACAAGTGAATCAGCTTCGATAATTATAGCCTTAACTTTTGGGGGTCAGGTCTAGGAAGTTAAGTCGGGAAGGGCTGATAACCGCAGAACAGGGGATAATCCCCTGTTCTGCGGAGTAAGGATGCAACCGACTTAACTTCCTAGACCTGACCCCCAAAAGTTAAGCGACGACGGGTAGGGGGTAGCCGCAGGACCGGCACTTGAACCCGTCGGTCAGGTCGCGCTCGATGGAGCCGGCGGAGCGCTCGAGCAGGAGCTCTCCGCAGTCGGGACAGTAAGTGTTCGCCAGCCTGTGCCCCGGTACGTTGCCCACGTAAGCGAAGAGGATGCCGGCTTCCCGGGCCATCGCGTGGGCGCGCTCCAGGAACTCGACGCGGGTCGGGGGCGCGTCGTGCTCGAAGGCCGGGTGGCAGGCGTTGATGTGCAGGGGGACTTCGGGACCGGCGTACTCGAGGTGCCTGCTCACGATTTCCCCGAAGGCCTCTTCGCTGTCGTTCAGGCCGCCCACGACCAGGTGGACCACCTCCACGTGAATACCCGAAGCGAGCGCGTTGCGCACCGTTTCCCAGGCGGGCCCGGCGCCTGGAAGAGCCCCGCAGCTCTCCCGGTAAACCCTGTCGTCTCCCTTGATGTCCACGTTCATGGCGTTCAGCCCCGCCCTGGCGAGCATGTGCAGGGCGTCCGAGGTCATGTAGCCGTTTGTGACAAACGCGCAGTCCAGCTTGCGCGCGCCCGCCTCGCGGAACAGCCCCAGGCAATACTCGAAGAGCATTAACGGCTCGGTGAAGCTCACGCAGATGCCCGAGTCCCCGGACGCGAGCGCCGAGTCCACCACGTCGCGCATCGGCACGTGCCGCGCCTTCAGCGGCCGTGGGGCGGTCCTCGAATGCGCGTGGTTCTGGCACCAGGGGCACTTGAGGTTGCAGGAGGCCGAGGAGATGGTCATCATGCTCGTCCCCGGGCGGAAGTGGTAGAAAGGCTTGATCTCAACGGGGCGGCTCTCACAGGTGAGCAGGTCCCCGTAAGTGAGCGTGTAGAGCCGTCCGTCCAGGTTCAGGCGCGTGGAGCACAGGCCGCGCTCGTCGGGTTCAATCTCGCAGCGCTGCGCGCAGACGCCGCAACGCACGACCCGCGTGCCGTACGTCTGCTCCGCCAGGTAAGCTTCGTGCACCGTCGGAAGGTCGATTATTTTATGTCCGTCTATAGCGGGATCGCTCAAAGTCAGTGCCTTTCGCCCTCCGGTCCCCCTGGTATTATAAGCGAAGGTCGCGCCGGGCGCGCCGGGGGCGCCGGGTTGCCGGTCGAGAGAGGTGTGGTCCCCGAGCCTGATTATCCAGGTCTCCCCGAGGGCATGCCGTCCCGGGGGGCTTCTTCCATCTTGAACGGTATCGCGAAGGAAACCGCCGCGAGTACAACGCAGCAGATACCCGCGAGAAGGAAAGTGGCAGCGGTCGATTTCCCGTCCGCCGCACCTCCGGCCAGGATGCCTCCGACGGACAGCATGCCCGCTGCCAGCATCGACATCAACGCGGCGATCCGGCCACGCATATCGGGGGGTATATTCGCCTGTATGATAGTCGTTATGGACACCTGGGTCGCGGCGATGGCACTCCCCAGGGCAACAATCGCAAGGCTTGCCTCCCACATATCCTCGACGAGGGACAGCAGGATCAAGAAAACGCCGACGAGCAGGAACGAGACCTTGACGATCCTAAGCTCGCGCATCTTTCGGCGCATCCTGGTGATGACCGACACGACGAGTACGCCCCCGATGCCCAGCAGCATGACCAGGAATCCATAGGCCTCGGGTCCCGCCTTCAGCACGTCCTGGGCCAGTGATGGGAACAGTACGGCAGAGGACAGGCCGAAGAACGCGTTCAGGCCGAATATAGCCAGGAGGAGCAGCACCCAGCGGCGCTTTCTGACATACCTCAACCCCTCCATGATTTCCTTCCGGACCCTGCGGACGGCGCGTTTGCCGGGCCGCGTGTTCGCCTTGAGGCTGTACAAAACGAGTATTGTCGCGACGCACGAGATCGCGTTGAAGTAGAAGATGTACGACGAGCGATGTATCGCGAAGAACAGGATCGCGAGCAGCGGCCCGAGGATCCGGGAGAGTTGCGACTGCGCCTGGCTCACCGCCATGGCATTCAGCAGCGGCCCGTCGCGCATCAGATCGACGTACAGCACGCGCCACGCGGGGTTGCTCAACGCCGAGGCACAGCCGTTGACGAACACCAGGACCACGAGCAGCGCGAAGCTCTCGTAATTATACGAGTACATAAGGCCGAGGCCGACCGCGGCCCCGGCTATCACAAGCTGGCAGGAGGCGATCAGTTTCTTCCTGTCCATCCTGTCCGTCAGCGCCCCCGCGAGCAGAACCAGGAAGAAGACCGGCAGGGTGCCGGCGGTGTTTATAAGACCGACACGGGTGTTCGACTTGGTAAGCTCTTTGACCGTCCAGAGGATCGCGGTGAACTGCGCGCTCGAGCCGATGATCCCGGGGAGACCCCACAGCATGAGGACTCGGAAGTCTCTCGTGCGCAGGGACGCGAACATCCCGTCCCGGCTCTTTTCGGCCTTGCCGTTCCCTGTCACCAATGCCACCACGCCTGTCGAAGCGGAGGGTTATTCATGGAAGAAGCGTCGGGGCGGACGAAAAGGCCCGCGCGTCCTGGATTCCACCGCGCACAAGATATCACAAACGGGTGCGGTGTTCGATTCCACCCGGGTCCGGTGCCGGTAGACGCGGGAGACGAAAGGGCGGGTGCGGTACGCGGCCGGACGGCAGGCCCCAGGCCGGGTGTCACGCCGGGGGCGGATGAGCGGCTAACGAGGCTCCCTGCCCGGCCACCCGCTCCTCAGTCCGCCCAGCCCCCAATGGTGTCTGTCCCCCCGGCCCTGCCGTTGATGTACATGGAGCGCTCGACCGAGACGTCGCCGTCCGGCGAGGTGACGACGATTCCCGCCTTGCCGCTTACGCCGGCGTCGGCCATGCTGAAGCTGTGACGCGAGTTGGCGGCGATGGTGGCGGTCACCGTCCGGTCACTTCCTTCTCCCTCGACGAGGTAATCGACCCGTACTCTCACCCGGAAGGGATTGGGGTTCTGCACAAGGACCCAGGTCTCGACGGTGTCGCCGACCTGACCGTCCGGCAGGTGGAAGGCGCGGTGCGGGGCGCTCATCCCTATGGAGTCGTGGGCGGCCTCTCCGGTTCCGGAGTCCCAGTACATTGCACGCTCCGCGATTATGGGCTTCGAGCCCCTGACGGTCGTCGAGAAATCCCTGCCGGGGAGCGTGTCGTTGACCCTGAGGGTCTTTCGAGAACCGGCGGCCATGGTAAACGGCGGCACCGCCACGCCTCCGGAGGTCGTCATGTGGGTCACGTTGACGGTGGACGGCTCGGCGTTCGGGTTCTGAACCAGCAGGTATGTGGTAAAACCCCACGCGGAGGTGCCCTCGGCCAGGTGGTACGTTGTCGAGGGGGTGGTGGTGCCTATCGAGACGTGCCCCAGCCGCCTGCGGTTCCTGTACATGGAGCGCTCGGGGATCACCGGGACGCTCGAGGTCACCATGATGCTCGTGTCGGCTTCGCCGATGTCCCGGGAGATATCGAAGGACCCGCGCGATCCCGCCGGGACGGACTTGCTCACGGTCACCGGGGGCGCTCCCTCGCGCATGTAGGTCACCCGGCAGTCCGCGCCGGCATCCCCCGGGTTCTGTACCAGCAGCCAGCACTCGAACTCCCAGGCGCTCGAGCCCTCCGGCAGGTACCACTTGCCGGCCGGCGCCGCGACGCCGATCGAGGAGTGGGCCTCGGGCCCGGCCGCCCCCGGCCCCGTCCAGACCATGGTCCGGTCCGCGGCGATACGGCCGCCGTCCCAGCACGCCACGCGCGTTGAGAAATCTGCCTCCCC
>CAZAIS010000159.1:0-6335 GCA_964485255.1 uncultured Acidimicrobiales bacterium
CGCCACGTGTTCGATAACCCCGAAACCGTCGAGATCCTTGGAGGCGCCGTCTTCGCTCAATCGTACCCTCGCGTGAGAGTGCTGGCCGATGTACTGGAGCATCGGCCCGAACTTCGACCACCAGATCGGCCAGCCCGCCTCGAAATCGAACAGGGCCGAAGGCCCTCCGTCGGGGAGAGCGAACGACATGCTGTAGCTCGGCCACTCGCCGGTAAGCTTGAAGTTCTCGCCGTAGCTTACTTCCAGGGCCTGCGCCGTGCCTGCCTGCCTTCCCTGCTCGAGCACGGACTGCCGGATTTCCACGGAATCGCCGGTCGCCCACATTATGCATACCTCGGACGCGTGCCCGATGCCTTCGACAAGGGAGAACGGCTGCATCCCGGGGCGGCACGAGCGGCTGTAGAGGTGGGCTTTAAGCCACCTGACGGGCGAACCGGGCGGGAAGATGCTTATCGCGAACCAGCCGTCCCACGCCGCGTGCTTCAGCGGAACGAGGTACTTCGGGTCGATGCTTTCCGGTTTGCTTTTCTTCATGCCCATTATTATGCACCATTACGCCCGTTTTGCGACAGCGCGAGACAGGCCGGGCAAGGCGAGACTCCCGCGCCGGCCACGCCTCGCATGGCGCCTGTCGGGCCGGACGTTGAAGGACCGCCGCGTTGCCTCGATATAGCTCGCGGCCCTCAAGGCCCGGCTTACACGCGGGCAGAGTAACACCAAAGACCGGCTGGGCCCTATACGCGACAGGGGGCAGGACCCCTTCTCGCGCTCAGGGCTCGAAGGGCATGTCGAGGTAGTACACGCCGGAGTCCACGGATTTCTTGACCTTGAGGAGCTTCTCGAACACGTGGAGCATCGGTTCGTTCTCGACGAGGACCTCGGCGGTGAAGCCGAGGAGACCCTGGCGCTTCGCCAGTTGAGTCAGGTAGGCGAGAAGCTCGGTGCCTATGCCCTTGTTCTGGAAGACGTCCCTGACCGTGAACGCGACGTCGGCGGCGTGATCCGATTCGTTGATGGTGTACTGGCCGAGGCCCGCGATTTCCTCCTTCTCGCCGTCCTGGACGACCGCCAGGATAGCCATCTCCCTGGTGTAGTCGATTATTACGAACTCCTGCAGCCTCTCGTGGGGCATGTCCTTCCGGAAAGAGATGAACCGCGTGTACATGCTGTTGTCCGAGAGCGAGTAGAAGAAGTCCTTGAGCAACGGCTCGTCGCTTATCTTGACGGGCCGGAACAGCACCTCCAGCCCGTCCTTGGTGGTGCGGTAGGTCTCGAGCTCCTCGGGGTACTCCCCCTTCTTGCCGGGGATGAAGGCCTGGTCCGCGTATATGAGATTCAGCTCCTTGGCCTGCTCGATGAGATGGGGCCTGAATTTCGGGTGGGCGATGGCGATGAGCTCCATGGCCCGCTCCCGGATGTTCTTGCCGTGCAGGTAGGCGATCCCGTATTCGGTGACCACGTAGTGGATGTCGCCGCGGGTGAGGGTAACCCCGGCGCCCTCCTCGATGCTGGGCTTGATCCTGGACACCTCGCCACCCGCCCCGGCGGTCGAAGGCATCGCCAGTATGGTCTTGCCCCCGGGGGAAAGCACGGCGCCGCGCATGAAGTCGGCCTGTCCCCCGACACCCGAGTAGAAGACCCTGCCGATCGATTCGGCGGTGGCCTGCCCGGTCAGGTCGATCTCCAGGCCCATGTTGATCGCCGTCATGCCCCTGTTCCTGGCTATGTTGAGGGGGTTGTTGGTGTAGTCGATGGGTCGGAACTCGATGCTTGGGTTGTCGTCTATGTACTCGTAGGTCTCACGGGTGCCCATGCAGAACGAGGCCACGGTCTTGCCCCTGTCGATGGTCTTGCGCGAGTTGTCGATAACGCCTCTCTTCATGAGATTGACGATGCCGTCGCTCATGAGCTCGGTGTGGACCCCCAGGTGCTTTTTGTCCTCCAGGGCGGACAGGATCGCGCTGGGCAGGCTGCCGTATCCCACCTGGATGGTGTCGCCGTCTTCGACGATTCGTGCCACGTACTTGCCGATCTGCCTCACCAGGACGTCGGGCGCCAGCGGGTTGTACTCGAGAATCGGCTCGTCGCAGGGCACTATGAAATCGACGTCACGGATGTGGATGAAGGTGTCCCCGTGCACCCGGGGCATGTTGGCGTTCACCTGGCTGATGATAACCGACGCGTTCTCGACGGCCGCCTTGGTCACGTCCACGCTGACTCCCAGGCTCATGTACCCGTTCTGGTCGGGCACGGAGGTCTGGACGATCGCGATGTCGATGGGGACGAACCTCCTGGCGAACAGGCCGGGCACCTGGGACAGGAAGATGGGAGTGTAGTCCGCGAGACCCTCGTTGACGGCCTCGCGCGTGTTCTCGCCTATGAAGAACGAATTGTGCCTGAAGTTCTGCTTGAGCTTCTCGTCGGCGTAAGGGGCCACGCCCAGGGTCCAGATCTGCAGGACCTCGGTGTCGAAAAACGCCTTCGGGTGCGACTGCACGTAGTCCGCCAGGGCCTGGACGAGGCATTGAGGCTCGCCGCAGCCTGTGCCTATGAACAGGTGGTCCCCCCTGCGTATGCTGTCGAACGCCTTATCCGCGGTAACGAACTTCTCCGGGTATCTTTCGCGCATCTCCTCGAGCATGCGTGCTTTGTGTGAGGTCTGCATCTTCTGCTCCTTGCCTTGATGCCTGAGGCCCCCCGTCAGGGTGCTAATGCAATTATACTCATCTCCCCGCCGTATCCCGCACGTTACCGCCGCGACTCTCATCCAAACAACCCGGCGGGCGGCCGTCAGTATCCCGGAGGTCCGCTCGAGCCATCCGTCGAAAACGGAGCGCGACGCGTTCTTCCGGCCCGTCGTCCATTTGACACGTCGGAGAACCGCCCGTATAATCCGCCACATGGTGATCATGACAGACACGGTAAAAATGAACAGTTTCTGGTGGGGCCCCTGGTAGAGGGTCCTGGCAGCCGCGTCTGAGCAGATAGCGATACCGTGACCTTCATCGGGGGGTCGCGGGTTTTTTATGCCGCGACACGTTCGCGGCTTTTTCATTTGGGGAGAGAGAATGAGAACCAGTGAAGCAACAAGATCGAGGATCGGGGACGAGGCGCCCGTCGCGTTTCCCGGGCGTGAGGAATTCGAGTCTCTCGCGGGTCACACGCACGCGCTCGTGTCCATGGAGCTGTCGAGCGACCTCGAGACGCCCGTTTCGGTGTTCATGAAGCTCAGGGGAGGGCGCGACGAGCCGTGCTTTCTGCTGGAGAGCGCCGAGAGCGGGAGGATGTGGGGCCGTTACTCGTTCCTGGGTTTCGCGCCCTCGAGGATAGCGCGGATTGACGCGGACAGGCTGCATGTCTCCAGGGACGCAGGCGAGGCTTTTACCCTCCGGGGAAGGCCCGTTGAACGGTTTTTCGGGCTCGTCGAGGAACCGACCGTCTTCACGGCCGACGCGGCCGGCCGGCCGCGGGCTCCGCTGCCTTTCGAGGGGGGAGCCGTCGGCTACTTCGGTTACGGAACCATCGCCCAGATCGAGAAGGTGCGCCTGGAGAAGCCCCCGGGCGTGCCCGGGATACCTGACGCCTGGTTCATGTTTCCCCGCAGGCTGGTCGCCTTCGACCACCTGCGCTCGAGGATGAGATTCTGCGTCCTTGCGGAGTTGCCGCCCTCGGGGCCGCGAAGCCGGATCTACCGGGAGGCCGTGGGCGAGCTCGAGGAGATGAAGGAGCGCATGGGCAGGACCCTGCCCGGCGGCTCGGGGATAAGGCTCCCGGGAGCCTCGATGGATACGGCGGACGACTTTATCTCTACGCGGGCTAACATGTCGCGAGGGGATTTCGAGGACATGGTCGCCCGGGCGAAGGAGTACGTGTACGCGGGCGACGCGTTCCAGGTGGTCGTATCGCGGAGGTTGTCCATGCCCTTCGACGGCGACGCCCTCTCGATTTACCGCTACCTGAGGGCCGAGAACCCCTCCCCGTACATGTTCTACATGAGGATGCCGGAGGCGACGCTTGTGGGCGCGTCCCCGGAGCCCATGGTGACCAGCCGCGGGGGCAGGGCCGTCATCCGCCCGATCGCCGGCACCAGGCCCCGAGGGCGTGACGCCGGCGAGGACGCGAGACTGGCCGCCGAGCTGGAGCGCGACGCGAAGGAGAGGGCGGAGCACATCATGCTCGTCGACCTTGCGCGCAACGACCTGGGAAGGGTCTGCAGGCCCGGCAGCATCAAGGTGACCAAGCTGGCGGGCGTCGAGAGGTACTCACACGTAATGCACATGGTCAGCGAGGTCGAAGGCGAGCTGGAGCGCGGGGCCGGCAACCGTGAGCTGCTCGAGGCATCCTTCCCCGCCGGGACGGTAGTGGGCGCGCCCAAGGTAAGGGCGAGCGAGATCGTGGAGGAACTGGAGCCGGACGGGCGCGGGCCGTACGCCGGGGCGGTGGGCTACATCGGCTACTCGGGGGCGATGGACACGTGCATCGCAATCCGGACGGTCGTGGTACGGGACAAGGCGGCTCACGTACAGGCCGGGGCCGGGATAGTGGTCGATTCGGATCCCGCCTCTGAGTACGAGGAAACGCTCAACAAGGCGCGGGCCGTTGTCAGGGCCGTCCGGGCGGCGCGAAAGGAGGGACCGGAATGAGAGAGACGAGGGTGGCGCTGATCGATAACTACGACTCCTTCACCTACAACATCGTGCAGTACCTCCGGGAAATGGGGGCGGAGGTGCGCGTGGCGAGGAACGACGAGACGAGCGTAGAGGGAATCGAGGCGCTGGAGCCCTCGCACGTGGTCATCTCTCCGGGCCCGGGCGGCCCGGTCGACTCGGGAGTCTCACTCGACGTCGTGAGCAGGCTCTCGGGCGTCGTCCCGATACTGGGCGTCTGCCTGGGGCACCAGGTGATCGGGCATGTCATGGGGGCGCGCGTGGTGCGGGGACCGCGCCCGGTGCACGGTTCGACTTCGAGCATGATCCACGACGGCAGGACCATCTTCATGGGGATCGACGGGCCTTTCGAGGCGGCGCGCTACCACTCACTGGTTGTGGACGCGGATAGCGTACCGGAGTGCCTCGAGGTCTCGTGCATGACCGCGGACGGCCTGGTGATGGGCCTGCGTCACAGGGAGGCCGCCTTGGAGGGCGTGCAGTTCCACCCCGAATCGATTCTCACCGAAGAGGGCGGAAGGATCCTGTGCAACTTTCTGGACATGAACGGAGGAGAGGGCCATGCTGCGCGATGCGATAGATAAGGTCTCAAACGGCCGGGACCTCGATCGTGAGGAGTCCAGGCGGGCGGCGCTGGCGATCCTGGAAGGCCGCGTGCCCGAGTCCGTGATCGGGGGCCTGCTGGTGGGGCTGAAGACCAAGGGGGAGACCGAGGCGGAGATCGCGGGGTTCGCCCAGGGGCTGCGCGAGATGAAGGTCGGCATCTCACCCGCTACGCGGACCCTGGTGGATACGTGCGGGACAGGGGGGGACCGGAGCGGAACCTTCAATATAAGCACCGCGGCAGCGATAGTGGCGGCCGGAGCGGGCGTGACCGTCGCCAAGCACGGCAACAGGGGCGTGTCATCGGGCTGCGGGAGCGCGGACGTTCTCGAGGCGCTGGGTGTTGACATTGCCATGAGTCCCGAGGCCGTGGAGGAGTGCATAGAGACGGTTGGTCTAGGGTTCATGTTCGCGCCCGCCTTCCACCCGGCGATGAAGGCGGTCATGGGCGCGCGCCGGGACCTCGGGGTCCCGACCATCTTCAACATCCTCGGTCCGCTCGCGAACCCGGCGAACGCGCGGGCGCAGGTTATCGGGGTCAATCGGGCCGACCTGGTCCCCGTGGTGGGCCGCGTGATCGGCCTGCTGGGGTGCGACAGGGCTTTTGTCCTGCACGGGCTGGACGGGCTGGACGAGTTCACCCTGTGCGGCCGCACAAGGGTGTTCGAGCTAGACGGGGGTTCGGCGCGGCAATACGAACTCGAACCGCCGGATATCAGGTGCCGGCCGGCCGATAGCGGGGCCTTGCGGGGGGGAAACGCGGATTTCAACGCCTCGATAATCAGGCGGGTGCTGGGCGGACAGGAGGGGCCGGCCCTTGAGGTAACCGTAGCGAACGCGGCCTTCGCGATCGTAGCGGGAGGCGCGGCGGACTCGCTTGACGAGGGGGTCGCCGCCGCGAGGCGCGCGGTGGCCTCGGGCGACGCCGCCGGGGTATTGAAGAGGCTCGAGCGGTTCGGCGGGCGCCGGGGCGGGCGGTGACGGCGATGGGTTTCCTGGAGGAAGCGATGGCGACAGGCAGAAGGGCGGCCGAGGAGCGCGCGCGCCGCGCGCCCACGAGTCAAC
>CAZAIS010000160.1:0-6319 GCA_964485255.1 uncultured Acidimicrobiales bacterium
GCGCGCTGGTTCTGCTCCCCCAGCCGGAGTTGTTCCTCCGCCTTGCGAAGGGAAGCTTCGTTGAGTGTCCTGGCGACAATCTCGGGTATCATCACCGGGAGCCTGGAGTCTTTTACAACGTAGCCGGAAGCCCTGAGGCGGAAAGCCTCCGCCGCCGTCTCCTCGTCTCCCCGGCCCGTGACCAGTATCACGGGGGGATGGCCCGGCCTGCCGGTTATTTCCTCCAGCAGCTCCAGGCCGCTGCCGTCGGGGAGCTGGAAATCGGTAACGACGACGTCGTAGCCGCCGCCGTCGAGCGCGCCGCGCGCTTTTTCCATGTCGGGCGCCACGTCAACCACGGCCGAGAACTCCTTTGCCAGCAGGCGCCGCATGAAATAGGCCTGGTCCGGGTCGTCCTCGACGACCAGGAGCTTCCACTTTTCATTGCCATGGGTTCCGTTCATTGACCGTCCTGCCTTCCGGGGTCCGGCTGTTTGTTGATTTTAAGTTCCACCTGGAGACGGCCGACCCTGCGCGCCGGGTGAGCAGTTCAATCGAAAAAGACGAGATCGGGACCCGTCGGTGAGGCCGGGCGGCGCCATGGGCCGGCGGGGTCCGGGCCGCCTCGCGAGCAAGGCGATAGGGGCGGATGCCTTCGGCGTAGAGCGAGCGCGGGAACGGCGTCAGTCCGCTTTGCGCGGGTCCTCCGCGGGGGCCGTTTCCGGGCTCACCAGGGAGTCGAGCTTGTCTATCAGCGAGAGGGTCTTCGCGAGGCTTCGATCGATCGAAGTGGCCGCCCGGCGCGCTTTTACTTCGGCCTCGGGGCCGGTGGCGCCCATGGCCTTGTCCAACCGCTGTCTCGCCGAGTTTATCGCCTCGACCTGGAGGCGCAGGTCCCTGGATACGGCGTGGGTCGCCTGGGTCAGGCCTTCCAGGCGGCCGTCGCTCTTGCCCCGCCCACCCGATTCCTTGAGCTTGGCGTCCGCCATCGCCCACTCGACAGCGTCCGGAAGGACGACGGAGAGCTTGCGGTTCTTGGCGGCGTACCCGGCCGCGCCCATCCTGAAGGCCAGGTAGGCGAGCTCCTCGTCCCCGTGACCGGTTATCATCACCACCGGAGGGTGCGATTCGGCGGCGGTTATCTCGTCGAGCATGTCGAGGCCGCTCCCGTCGGGAAGCTGGTAGTCGAGCGTTACCAGGTCATACCTGGAACCCGCGAGAGCCTTGCGGGCACTCGAGCAGTCGGACGCGAACTCCACCGAGGCGCCGAATCGACGCTCGAGAAGGACGGCTATCATTCTGGCGGTGTCGCTCTCGTCCTCGATTACAAGAAAGCGAAACCGGTTCAATTCGTCCAAGAGGGCTCCATTCGTTTTTCCGCCGCCGGTAGAGGCCGGCCGCGGCGATTCAATTCTACCGCAAGTCGGTGGAACAGGCCTTCTCCGCTTGCCCCGGGTGGAAGCTCGCCGTCCACATGGTGGATGCGCCGAGGAACAACAGAGGTCATTGTAAGCGTCAAACCGTCGAGACGACCGGAGAGCGATCCGGCCGTCCCGGTGGGGGGTTGCGCCACACGGGCGAATAGATTACGTGTAGAATAGTGCCAGGGATTCTGGCAATCGTGACGCAGGGAATGGCGAAATCATGCGTAGTAAAGCAGCAGCGGTTCAGGGTGTCGCGGTAAGAGCGCTGAGGACGGCCTTTCCCGCGGTCGCGGTCCTTGCCGTCTTGTACGCTCTCATGCTCGCGTTTCTCAACTTCATGCAGGCCCTGGGGAACAGGCTGGGGTCCGTGGCCGAGGGCGTCGAGAGGGTAATTCACGTGGCGATGTGGGACGGCCCGGCGGTCGTACCCACGTTGCTGGGGGCGTTCATGCTTTTGCTCGCCTACCAGCTCTGGATGAGGAAGCGCGCCGCCCTGGTGGTGCTGTGCGGGTTCGTGATCACGCAGGCCGTTGTGGACTCCATGCGCGGAATGAGCCCCGGCGCGCTGATCGCCTCCATAATGATCGCGGTCACGTTCGCCCTGTCGATAAAGCAGTTCCCCGGCAGGCCGGATCCGGAAGCCCTGAGGAAGTTGAAGATAGCCGTTCCGGTGCTCGTCGCCGCTTTCTTCGCGACGGGCGTACCGGGTCTCTTCCTGATGAGGGGAAGCCTGGGGCTGGCGGGCGCGAACGCGTACGCCCTCGGTTACAAGTCCGTGATCGTGGCCGTCGGCAACAGCGGTCTCCATTTCGAGGGCTGGCAGGTCCTCCTCAAGATCGCCCTGATGTGCATTGCGCTGGGAGGGATCGCCTACATCCTCGTCATGATGTTCCGGCCGTACCGGGAGAACAGCGGGCAGACCCCGGAGGATCGGATGAAGGCCAGAGAACTGGTGGAGAACTACGGTTCCGATTCGCTGGCTTACTTCAATACGCGTAACGACAAAAACAAGTTCTTCCTCGGCGACGACGCGTTTATCGCCTACAAGGTGGTGGGCGACGTAGCGGTGGCCTCCGGTGACCCGGTCGGGCCCGCCGATATGATCCCGGAAGTGGTAGCCGCGTTCCGAAAGCACTGCCTGCTCAGAGGCCGGAGGTTCGCCTTCCTCGGCGCCAGCGGCGCGATGATGCCGTTCTACGAGGAGGCTGGAATGAGGAGCTTCTCGCTGGGCGAGGAGACGATCGTGAACGTAGATGGCTTCACGCTCGAGGGCCGCAACATGCGCAAGCTCAGGCAGTCCGTCAACAAGATCTCCAGGATGGATTACCGGATGGAGTTCATGTACAACGCTAGCATACCGGCGCACATGAAACACGACCTCGCCCGGATATCGGCGGACTGGCGCGGCGGCAAGCAGGAGACCGGGTTCTCGATGGGCCTGGGCAGGCTGATGAGCTCGGAGGACCCGGATTGCTTGCTGGCGGTGGCTTACGGGCCGGACGGCGAGCCGGCGGGCTTCCTGCACTTCGTCCCCATGTACCCCCGCGTGGGGTACTCCATGGACGTGCACCGGTGGAAGATCGGAACGCCGGGCGCGCTCTCCGAGTTCATGATCGCGCGGACGGCGCAGTTCCTGAAGACAGAGGGTTACCGCCAGATGTCACTGCACTTCCTCGCCTTCGCCGAGCACTACCGGGAGGGAAGCGACGCGGCGGGGAACCCGCTGTGGCGCGGGCTTGCCAAGGCGCTTGACCACGTCCTGCCCATAATCTCGGTGTACCACTTCGACAAGAAGTTCAACCCCACGTGGAAGCGGCGCATGCTGGTTTACCAGGGAATAGCCGACCTCGTCGTCGTCGGCATCGCCGCCATCTCCGCCGAATCCGCCCTCAAAATCACCCGCCCCTCCCACAGACAATAAACGGGGTCGTTCACTTTTTTTTGTTTACTTTTTCAAGGGTAGGGACGCGCCGCGCTCACCGCTGGTATACAATGTGGCGCGTACTGAACGTCCCGCTGCATCAGGACCTCGGAATGATCGTTGACCTTCACGTACATACGAATATCTCTTCGCGGTGCTCGTCGGTTATGCCGGACGAGCTGGTCGAACGCTCCAAGGAGCTGGAGCTCGACGCGGTGTGCGTCACCGAGCACTCGACCTACAGAGGGGCGCAGGTCAACTACGAGTTCGCGAAGGAACACGGCTTCCTGGTGTTCAGGGGGATGGAGGTCTATACGGAGCAGGGCGACATGCTGGTAATAGGATGGGAGGAGAACATCCGGTACTACCTGTTCCCGTTCGCGGACCTCAGGCGGGAAGTGGAAAAGCGAGACGGCATAATAATACCCGCCCACCCCTGCAGGGGCCTCGCCGATGCCAGGCACCGGAGCAAGACCGCGATAGAAAAAGAACTGCTGGACGCAATAATCACCTTCGAGGTCAGAAACGGCGCGGTGCCGCGGAAGAACAACATCCAGGCGGAGAAGCTCGCCGAGAAGTACAACCTGTTCGGCACGGGCGGCAGTGACGCTCACCACGTAAGCCACATCGGACGTTGTGTGACCGTCTTCGAGGACGAACCGGGCAACGAAACCGAACTCATCGAAGCCCTTCGCACAGGCAGGTACCGTGCCTGCTACTACGACGAAATATAGCCGCCAGGAGGGTCGAACACCGCATTGGCGCGTCACGGTTTCACCACGGGCATGCCTCACCGGAGGGTTACCCCGTTTGGAGTACCAACGACGGTCCGCGCCGCCCGCTCGATCCGGCGCCCGCGCCCGGCCTTCGCCCGCCCGCCACTTCTCACCGGACAGGGCCCGTCCTCACTAGATTGACTCTGCGTTCAAAACTTATAGAATAACTAACGCTTTAGTTGATGAACCCCGGCGGCGGTGATCGTTGTTGCTGGAAACTGAGTGGGGCGTGTCGCGCAGAGGTGTGGGGGAGACCGGCGTGCGGTCGGACGGGCGCGCCGGCGTCGAGCCGACCCGGTACCATTACGCCTCCATTTAACGCAACAGTTGTCGACCCCCGGACAGGGGTTCTTTTTTGCAAGGTGATCAGTTCGGCGAAAAGAGGTGAGGCAGTTGGCTGATTGGAAGTCCGAGGTGGAGGAGATCGTCTTCCCGGGCAAGATTTGCGTGCCCTACTCGTGGACCGTCGGCAGCACCCTCAGCAAGTGGTACGTCCAGCTGAGGGATGACGGAGAGATCTGGGCGAACCGCTGTCCGTCCTGCGGCAAGGTGTACGTTCCTCCCAAGATCAAGTGCATCGAGTGCTACAAGGACATGAACGACTGGGTGAAGCTGCCGGGCACGGGCACGATCGAGACCTTCACGGTCGTGAACTTCAGCGTGCCGGGCCTGCACCCCAAGAAGCCCCCATTCGTCTATGCCGTCATCAAAATGGACGGCGCGGACACCGGCCTGGTCCACTTGATCGGGGGTATCGATCCCGAGAAAGTGAAGGTAGGCATGCGTGTACAGCCGGTGCTGGCCAAGGACCGCGACGGGCATATCACTGACATCAAGCACTTCAAACCGATCGCTTGAGAACGGCGGGAAAAGGAACGGTGGTGAGATAATTGGAGAGAGTAGCAGTCATAGGAGTGGGACAGACCAAGTACGCGAGCGGCATACCCCGGTCATTCCATGAGCTCGTGTTCGAGGTAGCCACCAAGGCGCTCGCCGACGCCGGGATCACTGTCGCTGATATCGATAACGTGGTCTCGGTCTCGAGCGATTTCTGGGACGGCAGGACAATATCATGCATGGCGATCTCGGATGCCTCCGGGGGGTTCAACAAGGACATTACGACGGTCGAGGGCGACGGCACGTTCGGCGTCCTCTACGGGATGATGCGCATCCTCTCGGGCTCCTTCGGCACGACGATGGTGGTCGCGCATCACAAGGGCTCAGAGAGCAGCATGGCCGGAATAACCAACACGGCGTTCGACCCCCTGGTGGAGCGAAGGCTGGGGCTCGACGCGATCACCTCCAGCGCGTTGCAGGCGCGAAGGTATATGACGGTGTCGGGCGGGACCGAGCAGCAGTTCGCGATGGTCTCGGTGAAGAACCACGGTAACGCCATGAAGAATCCACTGGCGCACCTGCCCATGGAAATCACGGTCGAGGACGTGATGAACTCGCCGATGATTTCCAGCCCGCTCAAGAAGCTCGACTGCTCGCCGGTGACCGACGGCGCGGCGGCGGTCGTGCTGGCCGCGGAGCGCAACGCCAAGAAGCTGACAACCAACAAGAAGAGGGTCTGGCTCAACGGGGTTAATCACTGCTCGGATGCCCACAGGCTCGGGGACCGCGACCTTGCCGACACCAGGGCCCTCAAGAAAGCTGCCAAGAAGGCCTACGAAATGGCGGGCGTAACGCCGGCGGACATCGATGTGGCCGAGGTATACGACGCGTTTTCCTACATGGAGCCGCTCTGGCTGGAGGGGCTCGGTTTCTGCGAGGACGGTATGGGCCCCGAGATGGAAGAGCGCGGCAAGTTCGATCTCGACGGGGAAATCCCGGTCAACCCGTCCGGCGGAAGGCTCTCGGCCAACCCGGTGATGGTTGCGGGACTCACGGCGGTGATCGAATGTGTCCTGCAGCTTCGCGGCGAGGCGGGCAAGCACCAGGTCAAGGGGGCCGAGACCGCGCTCGCGCACGGCATCAACGGCATGTGCGGCCAGTCCCATTGCGTCTGGATACTTGGAAAGTAAGGGGGGTGCGACATGGGAAAGAGAGTAGGAATCGTCGGGGTCGGACAGACCCATCACGCCTCGCGCAGGCTTGACGCCTCAGGGCGCGAACTGATAGCGGAAGCGGTGACGAGGTGCCTCGACGACGCACAGATAACACTGGATGAAATCGATGCGATTGTCATCGGCAACATGGACCATTTCGAGAATATA
>CAZAIS010000161.1:0-6316 GCA_964485255.1 uncultured Acidimicrobiales bacterium
CCACCTCCTCGCGCCGCAACATCCTCTCCAGGTCCTCGGAGTCGTAATCAACCGACACTCCCGCCTCGGCCACCTTGTGCTCTCCCACGAACGCCGCGAACTTCGACTGGTCGATGGACACCCCGGCGCTTCCCGCGGCGGCCGCCACCCTCCCGACGTTGACCCGCTCGCCGTAGAAGGAACACTTGGTTAGATTGGAGTTCGCTATGGCCCTGGCGATTTTCACCGCGTCCGCGTCGTTTTCCGCTCCGTTCACCACTATGCGCAACAGCTTGCTCGCGCCCTCTCCGTCCTTCACCAGCGCCATCGCCAGGTTTCCGGTCAGCCAGCAGAGCGCCCTGTAGAACAGGTCCGCCTCCTCGCGCGTGAGGACGTGGCCGTCCGGGAACGCCTCCCCGTTGGCGAGCATCAGCACGCAGTCGTTGGTGGACTGGTCCCCGTCCACCGATATCCGGTTGAACGACCATTCCGTGGCCGCGGCCAGCCACTCCTGCATGGTCTCGCGCGGAAGATCGACATCGGTCGTTATGACCGCGATCATCGTGGCCAAGCCGGGGTGCACCATGCCCGATCCCTTGGCCATCGCACCCATGCGCACGGTCCTGCCGCCTATCTCCATCTCTACGGCGAGCTCCTTGGGATAAGTGTCCGTCGTCATGATCGCCTTGGCGGCGTCGGTGTTGCCTCCGGGGCTCAACTCGCCCACCGCCTTCTCGATTCCCGCCTTGACCCTGTCCATGGGGAGGGCCTCTCCGATGTGGCCCGTCGACGCCACGAGCGCCCGCCCTTCGGCTATTCCCAGGGCTTTCTCGGCCAAGGCTCCGATTTCCGCCGCGTCTTCGAGGCCGCGCCGCCCGGTCATCGCGTTGGCGCAACCACTGTTTATGACCACGGCCTGAGCCTGCCCCGCCTGGATCAGTCGCGACGTCACGATCACCGGGGCGGCTTTCATCTCGTTTGTCGTGAAGAGACCGGCGGCGAACGCCGGCGCCTCCGAGTAGACCAGGGCGAGGTCTGGGCGCCCGTCACCCTTGATCCCGCATTCGACCCCGGCCGCCAGGAAACCCCTCGGCGCGCAAACGCCGCCGAGTATCCGGTCGAACCCCATCGCTTTCATTTCAATCACCGCCTGTTGGTCCACCGATCTCTCATGGAAAAAGCCCCGGTGCCTCCAGCCCCGCGGTTTCGTCCAGCCCGCACATCAGGTTCGCGTTCTGCACCGCCTGTCCCGAAGCTCCCTTAACCAGGTTGTCTATCGCCGACATAACTACGAGTGTGCTTCCCCCCGGCGCGGCCTGCAGGGCTACGTGACAGTTGTTCGTCCCCTGTACCGACTTGGTGTGGGGATAGCTCCCCTCCGGCAGCAGGTGTACGAATGCCTCTTCCCCGTAGGCGCCGGCGTACATTTCCCTCACGCCGGAGGGTTCGCTTCCCTTCTCCAGCTCGACGTACATCGTGCTCAGTATTCCCCTGTTCATCGGCACGAGGTGCGGTGCGAAAGCCACGCCAAGACCCTCCTGGAGATCGCCGATCCGGACCTCTATCTCCGGCAGATGCCTGTGCCCGGAAACGCCGTAGGGAACGATTCCGTCGGCGACCTGCGTGTAGTGCGTAGCGGGGGTGGCCTTCCTGCCCGCGCCCGATACGCCGCTCTTGGAATCGACTATTACCGTCCCGCGGATGAGTCCCGCCCGGGCCAGCGGCGCGAGCCCCAGCAGGACGGACGTCGGATAGCAGCCCGGATTCGCGACCACCCGCGCCTTTGATATCGACTCGCGGTACAGTTCGGGAAGCCCGTAGACGGCCTCGTCCAGCAGGCCCGGACTCTCATGTTGCACGCCGTACCATTCGACGTAAACCGGCTCGGGGAGCCTGAAATCCGCCGACAGGTCCACCACCTTGACGCCCGCCTCGAAAGCGTCGGCGACAACCCTCATGCTTTTGCCGTGCGGAAGGCCCGAGAACGCTACATCGCAGCCCTCGAGGAGGTCGGCCCGGTACTCGAGGAAATCGCCCGGGTATTGCATCGCGAGGGAAGGATACAACGCTCCGATGGGCGTTCCCGCGTACTCGTTGGCGGTCGCGACGGCCACCTCGATGTGAGGGTGACTCCACAGAATCCTCAACAGCTCGGATCCCGTGTATCCCGAAGCTCCGATCACCGCCGCTCTCAGCACTTTCTCCTCCCACGTCCGCTATTCCCACGCATTAAATACAAACGCACGGCGATCCCTGACGCCGACGTGATGCATATATTACAACCTAATGAATAATTATGCAATAGTCTGCCGTCTGTTTTTTCATCGACGCTTCAAATGTATTTTTCGCCTTGACCCCGCGAAGGAGCCTCCAGCGGGCGCCGGGGGCTCTAAAGGGAACCTCCCGCTGATACCCGCGGTCGCGCCCGGGGCTCAAGGCCTTACCTGGCCTTCACCGTATATGACGAACTTGCTGCTCGTGAGCTCGGGAAGGCTCATCGGCCCCCGGGCGTGCAGTTTCTGGGTGCTTATGCCGATTTCCGCTCCCATGCCGAACTGGTTGCCGTCGGTGAACCGGGTCGACGCGTTCACGTATACCGCCGCAGAGTCGACGCGCTCGGTGAACTCCTTGCCGCTCATGTAATCGCTCGTGACTATGGCCTCGGAGTGGCCCGAGCCGTACCTGGATATGTGATCTATGGCCTCGTCGAGGTCCTCCACGACTCTTACCGCAAGGACCAGGTCCAGGTACTCGGTAGACCAGTCCTCCTCCCTCGCCTCGACCATGTCCGGCACGATGGAGCGCGCTCGGTCGTCGCCGCGCAGCTCCACGCCCTCAGCCCGCAGGGCGGCCGCCACGACCGGGAGCACCACGCCAGCGGCGCCCGCGTGCACTAGAAGCGTCTCGGCCGCGTTGCAGACGCCCGGGCGTTGCGTCTTCGCGTTCACGGTGATCGCCAGGGCGGTTTCCACGTCGGCGCTCGCGTCCACGTATACGTGGCAGTTGCCGGTTCCGGTTTCGATCACGGGAACCGTCGAGTTCTCGACCACGGTTCGGATAAGCCCGGCCCCTCCACGGGGGATCAAGACGTCGATGAGCCCGTGCAGGCGCATCATCTCCCTTGCCGTGTCGCGGTCGGTCGAGCGCACCAGTTGCACGCAGTCCGCGGGCAAACCGGCGCCCCGCGCCGCTTCCGCCAGCACGTCCACCAGCACCGAGTTGGAGTTGATCGCGTTCGAGCTGCCCCGCAGGATTACGGCGTTGCCGCTCTTCAGGCACAGCCCCGTCGCATCCACGGTCACGTTCGGCCGAGCCTCGTAGATTATCCCGATTACCCCCAGTGGCACTCTGACCTTCCGGACCAGCAGCCCGTTCGGCAGGCGCCACCCGTCGATGACCTCTCCCACGGGATCGCGAAGGGCGGCCACCTCGCGCAGCCCGGCGGCCATCTCCTCCACGCGCTTCTCGTCCAGCGTCAACCTGTCGAGGAGGGCCGCGCTGATCCCCTGTTTCCCGCCCGTGGCCAGGTCGGCCGCGTTTCGCTCGAGAATCAGGGGCGCGTTCGCCGTCAGCGCGTCGGCCATCGCCGCAAGGGCCGCGTCCTTGCGCTGTGTCGTCAGCGTCGCGAGTGCTCGCGCCGCTTCTCTTGCCTTCTTCCCGAGCTCTTCGACCGCGCTCATGATCCCGCCTTTCTCGCCGGCGCCGGGTTCTCGAAGACCACCAGCTCGTCCCTGTTGATGATCTCCTCGCCTTTCTCCCCCAGCACTTTCGTTATCTGGTCGCTCCTCAAGCCTTTCACGCGCCTCGCCTCGTCGGAGCGGTAGCCGGCCAGGCCCCTCGCGATAATATTGCCGCCCCGGTCGACGATGTCGACGCAATCGCCGACCTCGAACTCGCCTTCCACGGCTACGATGCCCGCCGGAAGCAGGCTCTTCCTTCTCACCAGGAGCGCCCTGGCGGCGCCTTCGTCGACGACGAGGCGCCCCTTGCTGATGCGCGCGTAGCCTATCCAGTGCTTCCTCGAGGGAACCCTCCCCGCGGCCTTGAAATACGTGCCCGGCTCTTCTCCGTTCAGGATCTCGATGACGGTGGTACGGGCGCGCCCATCGGCGATTATCACGTCGACTCCCGCCGCCACCGCGGCCTTGGCGGCCTGCACCTTCGAGGACATGCCCCCGAGGCCCATTTCGCCGGGCTCGCCTCCCAGGCACTCGATATCCTCCGTGAAGCATTCCACCCGGCGGATCAGCTCCGCTTTCTCGTTCTTCCTGGGATCGCCCGTATACAAACCGCCGGTGTCCGTCAACAGCACCAGCAGGTCGGCGCCGACCAGCGCGGCGACCAGCGCGGCGAGCATATCGTTGTCGCCGAAGGTTATCTCCTCGGTGGCTACCGTATCGTTCTCGTTGATGACCGGGACAACTCCCATCCCGAACAACCTGTCCAGCGTGCTCCTTGCGTTCAGGTACTGCCTGCGGTGGGCCATGTCGTGCTGGGTCAGGAGAACCTGGCCCGTGGCGATGCCGGCGGAGGCGAAGAGGTCCGTGTACTTGCGGATGAGGATCCCCTGCCCGACGGCGGCCACAGCCTGTAGAGTCTCGATGTCACCGGGTCTCGCGGACATCTCCATTTTCTCGAGGCCGGCGGCGATAGCGCCCGAGGACACTACCGCGACGTCGATGCCGCGTTCGCGGGCCAGGGTGACCTGGGAGGCCAGCCGCTTTATCCGCTCGCGACTCAGGCGTCCCGAGGGCTCGGTCACGGTTGCGGTACCGACCTTTATTATCATGCGACGCAGCTTATTCATCTTCCCCGTCCGCCGTAGTGTCGAGCGCGCAGGCGACGCCGTCCGGTATGTACTCGAATATCCTGCCCGCTATCTCCACCTCGTCCCCGGGGCTCGCTTGAGCGCGGGCCAGCATGTCCTCGACGCCGGCGCCGCGCAGCCTGCGGGCCAGGTGTTCCCTGGCGTCGTCGTTGGACCAGTCCGTCATCCTCACCAGTCTCTCAACGCGCGCTCCCGATACCACGAACCGGCCCTCGGCGCGGGCGACACTCATCGTGTCCTCCTGCTCGGCGGGCTCGAATGATACCCGTTCACCCGTGATGAGATCGTCCTGGCGCGCCTTTTCGACCGTGTCCGCCAGCACCTGTTTCAGCCTGTCGAGGCCGCTCCCCGTGGCGGCGCTGACCTCCAGGAGATCCAGGTTCCGCCTGTCACACTCGGCCCGGAGTTCATCCAGGAGCTCGTCATCCGGGTTCAAGTCCATCTTGTTGGCCGCCACGATCCTGCGCCTCTCCATGAGAGCGGGATTGTACCCCGCGATCTCGGTCTCCAGCACGACCAGGTCTTCCACGGGACGCCTGGTGCTCATCGGCGACGTGTCCACGAGGTACAGCATGACCGGCGCGCGCTCGATGTGCCTCAGGAACGCGATTCCCATCCCGCGTCCTTCATGGGCCCCCTCCATGAGACCCGGTACGTCGGTGACGACAAAGTCAGAATCCTGCCCGACGACGACCCCCAGGCTCGGTTCGGTGGTGGTAAAGGGATAATCGCCGATCTTGGGCCTCGCCCTGGAAATCGCCGCGACCAGGCTCGATTTGCCCGCGTTGGGGAACCCTACTATCGCGACGTCCGCGATCAGCTTCAGTTCGAGCCTAATCGTGCGCGCCCGCCCCGGCTCACCCTTCTCCGCGAATCTCGGCAAGGGTCCGGCCTCGGTGACGAGGGTCGCGTTCCCCCGGCCGCGCCGCCCGCCGGAAGCCGCCACGAAGCGCTGCCCCGCGTCGAGGAGATCCGCGATGAGCCGCCCTTCCTCGTCCCGCACGGCGGTTCCGGGAGGAACCATGACGACGACGTCCGAGCCCCGCCGCCCCTTCCTGTTCCTGGATCCGCCCCGGCCCCCGTGTCCCGCCCGGTAATGCCTGTTGCGGGAGAACTCGACCAGCGTCCTTACGCTTCCGGTAGCCTCGAGTACGACGTCCCCTCCCCTGCCGCCGTCACCGCCGTCAGGCCCTCCGCGCGGCCTGTACTTCTCGCGCAGGAACGATACGCAGCCGTCTCCGCCACGGCCTCCTTCTACGAATATCGCGGCCTCGTCGATGAACATGGGAATCGCGTCTTTCAGTGAATCGGAGGGGCGTTCGAGCCTGCTACGCCGTGGGTTCCTGGCGGGGCCGGGAGAGGCTCCTGAGGACCTCGAGCTTCTCCTTCTGCTTCTTCCTTCGCTCAAGCCTCTCGTCGTAGCTCCTGTCAAGCACCATCTTGATGACCTCGACCAGCAGGAGAGGGTTGAAGGGCTTGATGACGTACTCGTCGGCGCCCAACTCCCAC
>CAZAIS010000162.1:0-6288 GCA_964485255.1 uncultured Acidimicrobiales bacterium
CTCTATTTTTCGTGGAGTAGACCTGGAGCGGTACACGGACAATACGATAACCGATGTCGAAGTGCTTATTGACGCTCTCGAGGCCGCGAGGGGAACGGGTTTCGCCACGGACTCCGAGGAGCAGACGAAGGGGACCGGTTGCATCGCGGCTCCCGTGCGTGACGCGCGTGGAATGGTGGTGGCCGCGGTGGGCATTTCCGGACCCCGAGCCCGGGTTGCCTCGAACGAAACGGCGATGGCCCGCTCGGTTGTCTCCTGCGCGCGGGAGGTCGAGGAAGTCCTCATACCCGAGCCGCGAAAAACACGGCGGGAGCGCCGGCCGGTGTCTGAAGGAGGGACATGACCGTGAAACTTACGGGCGGAGAAATCGTTGCGGAGTACCTTATCTCACAAGGCGTCCCGTACGTCCTGGGGATACCCGGGCATGGCTGCCTTGGGCTTGCAGACGCCTTTCTCGGGCGGGAGCGGAAGATAAAGGTCCTGCAGATGATGCAGGAGATGGGTGGGGTACATATCGCGGACGGATACTACCGTGCTTCCGGGCGCCCCCTGGCGGTGTTCACCAGTATCGGACCCTGAGCGATAAACACCGCGATCGGGGCCGGCACCGCATTCGTGGACTCGACCCCGGTGCTTATAGTAACGGGCTCGGCTCATACGCACATGCGGGGCAAGGGACTGCTGCAGGAGATCGAGCGGTCGCGTGACGATGACTTCGAGCGGGTGCTGCAGCCTGTTGTCAAGCGCTCCATGCGAGTGGACACCGTCGAGCAGGTGCCGTCCATAATGAAGCGCGCGTTCAACGTGATGATGACCGGCAGGCGGGGGCCGGTGAACGTAGTGCTGCCGATGGACGTCCAGTGCGCCTCGATCGACGTGAAGCTGCCCATGCCCGGGGCGTCAGCCCCCGCGGGTCGCCCGCAGGGGGATCCCGGGGCGATAGAGCGGGCCGTCGAGCTCTTCGCCGGGGCGAAGAGGCCCGTTATCCTGGCCGGTGGTGGAATAGCGGCCTCGCGGGCGGAGGAAGCCCTGCTAAAGGTCGCCGAAATCAAGGGCGCCGCTGTGGTGACGACCATGCAGGGTAAAGGTTGCTTTCCGGAGGACCATCCCCTGTACGCCTGGCATACGGGCTCGAAGGGTACGTCCGTGGGCCTGCACATGACCGCGGGCGCCGACGTCGTCCTGGCGGTGGGCTGCCGGTTCGCTGACGAGACGGCCTGCTCCTACAGGAAGGGTATCGCGTTTTCCATTCCGCCGACCAAGCTGATACACGTGGACATCGATCCATACGAGATCGGCAAGAATTACCCCGTGGATGTCGGGATCGAGGGAGACGCTTCGGCCGTCCTGGCGCAGATCGCAGATGGACTCGCCCGGATCGCGGAGAACGGCACGCTGGTTGACGAGAATTACCTGGCCGAGATCGCGCGAGAGAACGCGAAGTGGGCCCGCAAGGTGGAGAAACTGGTCGCGGCTCAGACCAAGCTCCCCACGATATCCCAGACGCTCAGGGAGGTGCGCAGGGTAATAGCAAGGGACGCTTACTTCGTCACATCATCGGGAAACAGCCAGGCGCAGATGCTACAGGAGTTCCCGTTCTACGTGCCGGGAACGTGCATCACGACCGGAGGATTCTCAACAATGGGCTGGACGCTGCCCGCGGCGATAGGGGTCAAGCTGGCAAGGCCCGACAGGCAGGTCGTGGGAATGATCGGGGACGGCGATTTCATGATGACGATGCAGGAGATGGCTACGGCTTCGATGGTGGACGCGCCGGTCGTGATGATCGTCGTGAACAACATGGGATGGCTCGCCATCAAGGACCTGCAGATGGACGCCTTCGGCACCCGCCGCGCGATCGCGACCGATTTCGCCACCGCCGACGGGAAGCCGTATTCGCCTGACATCGCGGCGACCGCGGCGGCCTTCGGGTGGCACTCCCAGAGGACGGCGACACGCAGGGGAATAGGGCCTGCCCTGAGAAAGGCAATTGCTTCAGGCCGGCCCGCGCTCATCGAGGTGATGGTGCACCGCGATTTCCCGCTGTCGGGCAGCCCGGCGGTCGGCTGGTGGGACGTGCCGGTACCGGCGTACCTGAAAGAACGAAGGGCGCGCTACGAGAGGGAACGGGAAGAGGAAAGACTCTCCTAGACGAGGAGGACTGATGGCCGAGAAGGTCGCAAAACCGAGGATAGCCGTCCAGTACGTGCTCGATCCGGCGAAGCTCGAGTCAGTACCTGAGTTGCCAGAGTTCTTCGCCCGCGTCAAGAAGGCGCTGCGCGGCCTGGGTTGGGAGATGACCGAGTTCGGGCCGGATATAGACCCCGACGCGATAACCGCGAACGCGCTGGCGTGCACGGGGCAGTACGCGGCTCTTCTCGGGGTGACTTTCACCGGAACGTCGGCGAGGCAGACCGCGGTGCTCGCGAGGTTCGGCGGCCCGACGGGCGTATGGTTCTTCCCCGGCACCCCCTGGTGGAGCATGGCATCGGCGGGCTCGGGCATAGGATACCTCAGAGACGAGGCGCGCGCCCGGGGGGACTCGGAAGAAAGCGTGGCCGCCATATGGGGGGACCCGGAGCAGGCGGACACGATGGAGAGGCTGGAGAGGTTCGCCCGGGCGGCGCATACTGTGTTCGCGATGAAACGCGAAAAGATAGGACTCCTCGGCGGCTCTTACTACGACGTAATGCCCGCGAGCAACTGGCACCCGGACACGCTCACCGGCAGGCTCGGCCCCTCCTACGTCGAGATCGACATCTCTGCGCTCGAAGCGGCGTGCGGCCACGTCGCGCCGGAGCGCCAGACGGCGCTTCTCAGGCGGTTGAAGTCGTCGGGAATGAAGGTGGCGGACGACGAAGGGTCCGTCGCTGTAATAAGAGAGTCGGCCCGGGTATCGCTGGCGATCGAGAGCCTGCAGGCGGATTACGGTCTCACGGGAGTCGCGATGAACTGCTACGGGGGGCCCGACCCGGAGGGTTACACCGGAGTGTTGGGGCGTTGCGGGGCAAGCGGTTGCCTGAAGGGGCATGCGCTGGGCTCGGTCGTGATCGGATGCGAGAGCGACGTGGTGCAGTGTGCCCAGCAGATGCTCTTCAGGAACCTGCTCGGGTGTACCGGGTGCATGGCCGATCCATGGATGGTCGATGAGGATGGAGTGTTGCTCTCGGGTACATGCAGCGGTCCCGCGCAGATCGCCGAGGAGGCGGGTGACGTCAGCATCGAGGCCGGCACGCTCATGAGCCTATACAAGGTAGGCGTCCTGGGAGTCTGCTTCCCACGGGTAAAGCCGCAGAAGGCCATTGCCGCCAGGATATACGGCAGGGACCTGGACAGGATGTTCATCGCGACAGGAGATCTCGAGGGGGCCGACAGCGTCACGATACCCGGAAGACTCTGCCTGAAGACCAGGCTGGACGACGTTGACGGCTTCCTGCAGCGTGGAGCGATCGGCAATCACTACACTTTCGTTCCCACGACGGACCTCGAAAGAGACCTTGCTCGAATCAAGGCGCTATGCGCCCTCATGCGAATCACTATCACCTGAAGAGGCGTCGTTCACTTTTTACTTTTTTTGTTTACTTTTCGGGCAAACGGAGAGAATTCAGGTGAAAGTAAACAAGAAAAGAAAAAAGTGAACGACGCCGATTGGGGGAAGAATGGCTTATGTAGATGCAAGCGGCTTGAAGGAGATACGTGTGCCGGAGCCGTTCGAGCGGGCACTGAAGGTTGTTATGGACCCGGCGACGCACGAGGACGTGGAGGGCTTCACGCTGTTGTTCAGCGCGCTCGCTCCCGGTGGAGGGTGCACCGATTTCCACTCCCACGACGGCTCGGGCGAGCTGATGGTGTTCACGCAGGGAACGGGACGAGCATGGCTCGCCGGTGAGGAGTACGATATAAAGCCGGGTGTAGCCATCTACGCAGCGCCGGGGGTGGAGCACAAGACCCTCAATACCGGTTCGATACCGCTTGAGATTGTGTGCGTGTTCATGCCCCCGGCACCGGTGGACTACGTACGGCGGATGATAGAGGAAGCCGGCGGATAGGCGCGTCTGCCGGCGCCGGAGCTGAGCGGAAGAGGTGCTGATGGCGAGGAAAACAAGGCGGATCGAGTCCCCCCCTGAAGCATACGAGAGGCTGCGTTCCCGGGGTGCGATAACGTTCCCGGAGGCATTGGTAAAGGCCTGGCTGGCGCAGAAGGGAGTAGCGGTGCCGCCCGGAGGCGTCGCTGCGACCGCCGCGGAGGCGTCACGCATTGGAGCGGAGGTGGGCTTCCCCGTCGCCGTAAAAGCGTCGTCCGACCGGATTCTCCATAAGACCGAGGTAGGGGCCGTTCGACTCGGCGTGCGCGGCCCCGCGGAGCTGCGCCGCGCGTTCGGGGAGATGAGGGCGAGGGCAGGCGACCTGATGCGTTTCGAGGGATTCGACGGGGTGCTGGTTGAGCGACAGGTCCCGGGCGGCGTTGAGATCATAGTGGGGCTGCAGAACGACCCGCACTTCGGCCCGGTCCTGATGGTGGGAACCGGCGGCACGCTCACCGACATCCTGGAGGACGTCGAGTTCAGGATGCTGCCGGTCGGCAGGGGCCAGGTCCGGGAAATGATTCGAGGCCTGAAGGGAAGGCCGCTGCTGGAGGGTTTCCGTGGCGCCCCACCGTGCGACCCCAGGGCGCTGGAGGAAGCGATCTTGGCCATCGCCGGGCTGGGGCTGGAGATCGCCCCCTACATGCGGAGCGCGGACTTCAACCCGGTCATCGTTTCTCCGAGCGGCGCGGTCGTGGTGGACGCCAAGGTCGTGCTAGCCGACGAGCCCGATGCCGGCGCCTTGAAGGCCCGCGGGCCGGACACCCGACACATGGGGTCGTTCTTCAGGCCCGAGAGCATCGCCGTGATCGGGGCGTCCGCCAGCCAGGGCAAGATAGGCAACGTGATCGTGGACTCGCTTGTCAACTACGAGTTCGAAGGGCGAGTATACCCCGTAAACCCTAACCGTGACACGATCCTGGGTGTAAAGTGCTACCCTTCGATCGCGGCTCTTCCGGAGACACCCGAGCTTGCCGTCATGGTGGTGGACCTTGCGGACGGGCCGCGCATCATGCGCGAGCTCGCGGCGCGGGGAACGCACAACCTCCTGGTCGTGTCGGGGGGCGGCAAGGAGCTGGGCGGGCTCCGGGAGCAGATCGAAACGGAGATGACCGGGCTCGCTTCCGAGCTGGACATCAGGGTCATCGGCCCGAACTGCATCGGCGCGTTTGACGGGGCGAGCAGGTTCGATTCCTTCTTCCACAGCCACGAGAGGCTGGCGAGACCTCCAGCGGGGGAGATGAGCTTTATTACCCAGAGCGGGACCTGGGGATGCGCCTTCCTCGAATCGGCCCTCACGACCGGGGTGAGCAAGATGGTCTCCTACGGCAACAGGGTGGACGTGGACGAGGGGGACCTCGTGGCGTACCTGGCCGAGGACCCGTCCACCGGGGTTATCGGGAGCTACATCGAAGGATTGGCTGAAGGCCGCAAGTTCCTCAGCGCCGCGAGCGACGCGGTAAAAAGCCACCGCAAGCCGGTTGTCGTTTTCAAGACCGGCCGCAACCCGCGCTCGGCGGACGCCGCAGTCTCGCATACAGGCGCTTACGGGGGCACGTACGCGGTCTACGAGGGGGTCTTGAGGCAGGCCGGCGTGATAACGACCGATTCATTCCACGAGCTCTTCGCGGCGTGTAAGGCGCTCGCGCTGCAGCCTTGCGCGCCCGGCCCGCGAGCCGCGATGCTCTCGAATGGCGCCGGGCCCATGGTGAACGCGCTGGACCTGTTCCCCCGCAAGAGGCTCGACCTCGTCCGGCTGTCGAGGCCGTCCGTGCGCGCGATGCGCGATCATTTCTCCTTTTTCTACCTCGTGGAGAACCCCGTTGACGTTACTGGTTCGGCGTCCGCCGAGGACTACGAGTTCGTGATCCGGACACTCATGGACGACTCCAAGGTCGATCTCATAATGCCGTTCTTCGTTTTTCAGGACACGCCACTCGATGAGAGCATAATAGAGCGCATGGAGACCCTGGGCCGTGAATGCGGCAAGCCGATCGTGGGATGCGCGGTCGGCGGTCCCTACACCGCGAGAATGGCCGCGGCGCTGGAGAAGGCCGGTATTCCCGTGCTCCCTGACGTGGCCCAGTGGGTCGCGGCGGCCTCGGCGCTCGTTGACTGGGGCAGGATAAAGAAAGGCTCCCGGAGATGAACAAGCTCATCATAACAGCGGCACTGACGGGCGGCATTCACGGAAAGGAAGCGA
>CAZAIS010000163.1:0-6285 GCA_964485255.1 uncultured Acidimicrobiales bacterium
GGCGGGGGCGCTGAGCCTCGGCGTACTGAGGGCCGCCGGCGCCATAGCGCTTGGATCGGTCAGCCGCGGGGCGATCGCCCTCGGCGGAGACGCCCGGGGAGCCGTCACGGCCACGTTCCGGCCCGGCGCCTCGCGACGGCGTCCTGCTCCGCTTGAATGAACGGACGCGGCGTCGGCGGGACCCTCCGACGCTATGGGCGGGTGGCGATGACACGCCTTTCCACTTGGGATAGTATTGCTCTTACGGACATCCCTCTGATGAAAGGGGACTGAACCATGCTCGTTGCTCAAGTCGCCTCGGAGACCTCTGCTTTCAACGCCGGCGTCATTACCGCGATCGTGCTCGGTGCCATCGCGCTTTACCTGTACATCTCGACTACACTATTCCTGGTCGCCAGAAAATTCGGGGCCGAGCCCGCCTGGCTGGCCTTCATCCCGATAGGCAACTTTTTCGTGATGTTCAAGTGCGCGGGATACGGCGGCGGATGGTTCCTGCTCATGCTCATTCCGATCGTCGAGATCGTCTGCCGGGTGATCGTCTGGATGAAGATGGCCGAAGGGCTCGGAAAGAAACCCGCGGTGCTCTACGGCATCCTGGTGCTGTTCCCCATCGCCGATCTCGTTGTCTATGGCATTCTCGCGTTCGACAGGAGCCGTCCGGTGGCGGCGCGGCCGTCTGACGCCGCGAGCCCGGCCTGATCTTGGATAGACGCCCGGGCGTCGAAGCAGAGATCCTCGACAGGGAAGAGTCTCTCCCCTGAATCAATCACTTGAGGCCTCTTCCCTGGCGACGCGCTCAGGACCTCGCGCCCGCGGGTTTGATCACAATGGTTATCAATACATAACAATATGATTCATCAACCTCAATAATCCTGTGGTTGAGCCGAGTATCCAAAGAGGGGAGCGTTGTTGGTGTTTAATAAATAGTATTATTGAACACTATTGTTAACTATCGTTATTCAAATTTGCGGGCGGCACTTCATGTTTACTTCCAGGTGATGGCACTAGAGCCCCTCGATCTTACTGAGAAAGAGGGTCGTGCACACGCATGCCGCGATCATGCACGCAAGAGACCTCGAAGGGCTAAGGACGCACGCACCTGCCGCGAGCATGCAATCGAGTTACAATTGCCGCATGAGAATACCTGGAAAGAAACACCTGATCCTGCTGACCGGGGCCGTGGCGGCGGTCCTGGTTGTCGCGGCCGTGGTCCTGCTCGTCGTATTCCTGCCCGGGGGGACGCGCGGGGGGGCCCATACGGGGAAGATGTGGGATGAAAACAGGGCCGTCTTCGAGAAGATAATGGACCTTCCGTTCAACCGCGAGGTCGCTGCCGGCACGCTGGACGACCGGGTGTTCAGGGATTACATAATCCAGGACTACTTCTACCTTCAGGCCTTCAGGAAGGCTTACGAGGTTCTGCTCGCAAAAGCACCGGACGCGAGGGGGAAAGAGCTGGCGGCGGAAGCCGTAAAAGCGATCGACTCCGAGGAAGAGGACGTCCACAAGAAGTACTTCGAAAAATACGGTGTAACCGCAGGAGACCTGGCGTCAACCCTTCCCAACAGGACCACGAGAGCCTACGCCTCTTTCCTGATGGACACGGTGGAACGCGAGCCGTTCGAGGTGGGACTCGCGGCTACCCTGCCGTGCCACTGGGTCTACTACGAGGTGGGCTCCGAGATGAAGAAAAAGGAAGAGGCGGGAGGAAACAAGTACGGGGAATGGATCGAAGAATACGGCTCCGGCTCGTGGGAGGAAAGCGACGCGAAGGTATTCGTCGACGCCGTGGAGCGGTACATGGAGAAAGCCCCGGCGGAAACCAGGAAGAAAATGGAGCGGGCTTTCAGCCGCGCTTTCAAGCTGGAGTACGAGTTCTGGGACACCGTCTACAGGGAGTCGAAATCACTGTCCGATGATAGGATCGTGGTCGTGACGGGCGCGGCTTGAGCGAGCGGAAGCTGACGCCCGTCCTCGCCCTGCACCCTGACCGCGATCGCGGCCGCGACGGGCGTGCTCGATCCGGCGAAAAGGAGTGTTCCCGTGATAATGGACAGACGGCCCTCGAGTACGATAAAAAAGCGGCTCTTGACGTACCTAAGCTGCAGCCAGGCGTCCTTGAGCACCGTTGCTGAAGGGTTGGGACTGAGCGCGCCGGGCCTATTGAGGGCGGCGCATCACCTCGAGGGCGGGGGTTTGAACTGCGGGTCGACATGCGGGATAGTCTCCGGGGGGTGCCTGGCGATCGCGCTTGCCTGCGATGAAGGCCTGGCATGGCACGACCGGCGGCAGACCGATGTACGCGAGAGGTGCAGGGAATACACGCAGTGGTTCGAGCGCGGCTTCGGGAGCACGTTGTGCCGGGAGAGAGTCGGCACCGGGCTGACCACCGCGGGAGGGATAGCTGCGTACCTCCTGACAGGGAAGGCTTTCACTCGTTGCATGAGGCACGCCGGGCCGGCCGCGGAATTTCTCTTAAGCAGGTTCGACCCGCCGGTTGAGCCGGCACGACCGTCCGGTGTCGGGGGAACAGCCGGCGGGTGCTGCGCGGGACCTGTACTGCGCGAGATCAGGCGGAAGACCGGCTACGGGGACGAGCGGCTCGAGGCCCTGTCGACGGCGCTCGACGGAGGAGTCGGCCTTTCCGGCGGTCTTTGCGGCGCGCTCGCGGGCGCGCTCGCGGCAACCGGCCTCGTCTGGGGCGTGGACCCGGGGGAGACGGGCGTGCAAGGGTCGCTGGGCTGGCTCCTGGCCTTCGAGTATGACGTCGCCAGACGTGCGCCGCGACCGGGGTCACACAAGGTGGTGCGCCTCGTGGAAGGCTTCCGGGACGAGTTCGGCTCGCTCGAGTGCAGCGATATCGCCCGTCCTTTCACGGGATGGGAGGACCTCGCCGGGTTCGTGGCCGGTTCGAGCGCCTGCGCACGCGCGATCGACTGGTGCGCGGAAACCGCGACGGAACTGCTGGAAGGGGCACACCGCCAGGCCTAGTCCGGGATGGGGGGCACCGGCGGGTTGCGGCCCGGTCGATGAGGAGTGTATTGTCGGCTCGAGGGATCGCCGCGTTTCGCGTCGGCGGCGGTTCACCGTCGGTTATCCGGGGGCAAGGGAGCATGCAGATGGCGGAAAACGGCGAAGGCGACACCGGCACGGAGCTGCTGACGAGGCTGCTCCTGATATCGGGTTTCCTGATGATTGTCGTCGGAGCTTTCGTCGCGTTCCTGTTCAACGTGTGGGTCGGCCTTATCGCAGTCGCCGCCGGTTTGTTCGACCTGGGCTTCGCGGTGTTCCTGCCCAAGATCAGAAAGCGGCAGGATTAGAAAGACCGCGCCGGGCGATCGACCGCGGAAAGACGGCCGGCGGGCGAGAGGAACGGGGAGCACCAACTGGAGCGCGCGATCCACACTGAACGTGAGAGCTTCGGTTCGGGACGTGGCTTTTAGCGGCATGGTTGAATAATCGAGCCTGTAATGGTTTATTAACGGACGTGTCGGTGGTGGAAACCGGCTCCGCGCGGTAGGTTTGTGCGGGGCGGTCGAGAAGATAGACGAGCCGTCGCGGCATTTCGACGAGAGCGGCAGTCGATGAGACTCGAGAGAAGGAGTGGGTAGCCCTATGGAACGCTCGAAGGAGAGAAAAGCCATGAGCAGGAAGGATCCGCGCGAGGGACGCTCCTACGTCAACGAGAACCCGCGGTTCGACAGGGCGGTGTGCTTCTTCATCCCCAGGAGCTGGCGCGAGGGCATCTTCTACGGGGCGTGGTGCACCTCGGAGTTCGTGAAGTGGGGCTACTTCGCCGTCGCCCTGCACGTGCAGGTCCTGGTGGGCATGTTCTACCCGGCCTTCGCGGAGAGGATCTCCGGCGCCGGAGGGTGGGGCATAAAGGGCTTCATCCTGGAGTTCGGAGTATCGATAGCGATCGCGGCGGCGTTCGCCTACATAATGATAGGCGGGCACCAGAGCATGCACGTGCTGGAGGCCGCCAAGACGTACAACCTCGAGAGGACGGTGCAGGCGACCATCGGGGAGAAGTTCGTTGAGAAGACCCCCGAAGGGACGGTCAGGTTCAAGACCGGCACCCCGGGCTTCTGGACCGAGCTCGCGAAAATGTTCTTCATGGCCCCCACCGGCAGGTACCCGACAACCATTCGCGAGGGCCTCAACTTCAGGCTCAACGGGACCCCGGCGCTCAACGTGTCGGCGGCCGGGCCGCGCTTCGACCTCTACATGGCCTACATCTTCGGGCTGGCCGGGCTGGGAATGTTCATCGCTTCCATAATATGGAGGGCGACCTCGGGCGCGGAGGCGATACCGGGATGGTTCGGCGAGCTGACCCCGAAGATCCTGGCGCTCGGCGTCATAGCGTTCCTCGGACGGCACCAGGACGCGAACGCGCTGTACCGGTACCGAGAGAAGAAGAGGATCGAGGCCAAGCTTGCCGCGCAGGCGGCGGCGGGCACGATGCCGGTGGACGCCGGCAGGGACGAGGTGGACGCGAGGGCGAGGGCAAACTACGCGAGGCTCGTCGGCGAGGTCCGCAACTTCGCCGTCTACGGGGGAGACGACCCGAGGTTCAAGGACCAGGCGGTCTACCTGCCCGAGGGGGCCCATAACGCCATCCAGGGCGGAAAGCATACCGAGTACATCGACGCCGAAGGCAACAAGGGCAACACCTCCCCTGACCTGGTGGCCCAGGAGAAATGGATCATCCTGTTCCCGAAGACGGGCGAGGACGTACCCGTCGCCGACAGGGGGTTCTTCGGCACGCTCAAGGTGCTGCCAAACCTGCAGAACCAGGTGGTGGCGGAGATCCTCTCCCGCAAGGGCGTATCCGGAGGGGGCCGCGAGAACGAGGGAGGCTGCTCGTTCAACGGCTACGGCGGCGGCGACGAGGCCGCAATCGAGCTCCTGATGGAAGCTGCCGCGAAGGCGGGCGTCGAGCACGGGTACAACTACGGCGAGAACATGTTCCTGGGAATAGACAACGCGGCCGACTCCGACGACATGTTCGATGCCGAGTCGCACCTGTACACCTGGCAGGGCCAGAAGATGAGCGGGGACGAGCTGGTGGACAGGTACGTCGAGCTCTTCTACAAGTGGGGACACCAACTCGCCTTCGAGGACCCGTTCGCCGCCCCGCGCACGCAGTGGCAGTTCTGGCAGAAGCTGAGCGAACGGATAGGAGACAGGGTCATCGTCATAGGAGACGACGTCCTGGTTACCAACCCCACGATAGCCTACGACGCGCTCAAGGAAGGTGTCTGCAACGCGGGATTGGTGAAGCTGAACCAGGTCGGCAGTTTCTCCCAGGCCTGGATGTACATGGAGGTCTTCCACAGTTGCGGGAAGGACACCGTTATCTCTCACAGGTCCACCCAGCCCGACACCATACCGGACCCGCTCGAGGTCACAGCTACGCTCGCGGGCTCATACAAGCCGCGGGGCAGGGTTGTGCTAGCCAAACTCGGGGGCGTGTTCCTGGCCAACAGGGCGGGGCTGTATTACTACATGCAGAAGGCAGCCGAGGACTGGCGCGCGGGCACCTCCATAACCCCCGGCGTCGGCGACGACGTAACGATCGATTCCATTCTCGCCTACCCCTCGACGCTCGGCGCGGGCAAGTACGGCCTGACCTCGGCGATGCGGCTCTCCAACGGCCTCGAGATCGTCTCCCCGATCCCGGGTGGATTGTCGAGGGGCGAGAACGAGACCAGGCTCGTTGGCCCGGAGGAGGGAATAGGAATAGTCGAGAACGTCGTGGAAAAGCTGGGACTCATAGGCAAGCCCATAGGCGCGATCGGCAACGTGTTCGAAATAGAGCGGATGATGATGGCGATGGACGTCGAGGAAGCGCGAAGAAAGGGGATCCTCCCCGACTTCACGGAGGGCGCTTGGGACGCCTACGAGGAGGAGGCCGGCTTCAAGCGGATGCTCGGGGGTGACGTGACTCTCACGCTCGGGCAGTTGCTCATAAAGGCGGTCGCCATCAGGGACGGCCTTCCGCCGTGGCTCGTCTACCGCCAGCACGGCATGAAGCTGAACGAGCAGATCAAGATGAGCTTCGACAACTACCCCGAGGCGAGAAGGCTGTTCTACGAACCCATATTCACTGGCAAGGTCGGCGAGGGAGCATTCAACGATTAGCAGGCGCCGCACCGGCCCGGCCGCGCGCGGATGACGTTTCGACTCCGCCGGAATACGGGGCTTTCAACCCGTGGGCCGCGGCCGCCCGGGCCGGTCCTTGCTCGGCGGCCCGGGTTCCGGCCGTTGCGCGAGGGGCCTCGG